>JADDQT010000177.1 GCA_016781225.1 Actinomycetota bacterium | reverse complement strand
CCTCAGCCAGCCGTCAGCGGATCCCGCGGTGAGCTGATGAGCTCGAGCTCGGGAGGCAGGCCCTCGACCTTGACGACGTCACCCTCCACCTCGACGCTCATGCGGCTGCCGGCGAGGGGAATGCGGTCCACGCGCAGGTGACCGATCTCCTCGGGGATGGCCGGGGCCACCCAGACCTTGCCGTAGGGGACCCACGGATCGATGCGGAGCAGGGTGCGCAGGAGCATCAGGGGCGAGGCCGCGGCCCAAGCCTGGGGAGAGCACGAGGTGGGGTAGCTCACCACGCCGGTGAACTCGGAGCGGTCGATGCCGCTGAACAGCTCGGGAAGACGCCCGCCCTGGCTCTCGGCCGCGTCGAGCAGAGCGAGGACGACCCTCTGGGCCTCCTCCACGAACCCGTAGCGCATGAGGCCGGCGGAGATGATGGCGTTGTCGTGGGGCCAGACCGAGCCGCAGTGGTAGCTGATCGGGTTGTAGCCGGCCATCGACGAGGCGAGGGTGCGGATCCCCCAACCGCTGAACATCTCGGGCGACAGGAGGTGACCGGCCACCCGCTCGGCCTTGTCCTGATCGACGATCCCCGTCCAGAGGCAGTGGCCCATGTTCGACGCCAGGGCATCGAGCGGCCGCTTGTCGGGTCCGAGGCCCATGGCGAACCAGCCCCGGTCCTCGAGCCAGAAGTCCCTGTTGAACGCTCGCTTCAGGGCCGCGGCCTTGGCCCTGAAGCGCTCCACGGTGGCCACGTCACCCACCTCGGCGGCGAAGTGGGCCCGTGCCAGGTAGGCGCCGTAGACGTAAGCCTGCACCTCGCAGAGGGCGATGGGCGCCTTGGCCACGGTGCCGTCGGCGGAGCGGACGCCGTCCCACGAGTCCTTCCAGCCCTGGTTCTCCAATCCCCGGTCGGTCGCCCGCTGGTACTCCACGTAGCCGTCGCCGTCGCTGTCGCCGAAGTTCTCGATCCATTGCATGGCCCGGTCGGCGTGGGGCAGGAGCTGGTCAACGACCTCGGTGGCCAGGCCCCAGCGCCGCAGCTCGCCGAGGAGCATCACGAACAGTGGGGTGGCGTCGGCCGTGCCGTAGTAAACCCGGCCACCACCGAGGGAGAGTGAGGCGGCCTCTCCGAAGCGCATCTCGTGCAGGATGCGGCCAGGCTCCTCCTCGTTGCGGGGGTCGACGTCACGGCCCTGGAACCGCGCAAGCGTCTGCAGCACGCCGAGCGCCAGGTCCGGGTCGACGAGCAGGGCCATCCACGAGGTGAGCAACGAGTCCCGGCCAAAGAGAGTCATGAACCAGGGCGCACCGGCCGCCACCACGGTGCGCTCGGGGTAGTCGGGGTCGAAGATGCGAAGCGCCCCCAGGTCCTCGGCGCTGCGGGCCACGACGTGACGCAACCCCTCGTGATCGGTGGTGACGTCGGGCGTCTCCCGGCGCCACTTGGCCAGCCGCTCCATCGGTGCCGCCTCGGCCACCGGCTCCCCGCACTTGTAGCGCGGCTCGATGTGCTCGCCGTCGATCATCGGTGTCACCTGGATGCAGGCGCGCCACTCGCCTCGGCTGGGGACGATGATCTCGAAGGTGGCCTCCCCTGGCTTGATCTGCGGCTCGGGGTAGAAGTCGACCCTCGCCCCGCGACGCGTGCTGCCGTTGCGGTAGCGGAACACCAGCGCCCCGTCCTCCGGCTGCACCGAACGGTCACCCGGCCCGGCAGGCAGACCCTCCTTGACGTCGAACAGGTCGGCGAAGTCGGCCTCTATGACGAACTGAACCGAGCAGTAGGAAGGCTCGTCGCCGAAGTTCCTGATGAGCAGGTCCTCGCGCATGCCCCGGCCGATGTATCGGTAGCGGAACAGCATGAGGGTCGTGTCGGCATGACCCAGCCGGGGACGGGTGCGGCCCACGAACACGGCGCTGAACGGGTCCGTGGTGTCGGCGGCCAGGCCCTCGGGCCGGGCGCCGTTGACGGTCAGCTCGAGGCGGGATATGAACCGGCTGTCCCGGAAGAACAGCCCGTGGGACGAGCCGGGGCTCACGTCGCCCGAGAGGGCCGAGATGCAGAAGGCCGAGCCCTGCACCAGGGTGACGTTGCTGCCGAGCGGCGCGCTGACGCCGCTGAAGGTCCAGGGGTCGCCCACCGGTCCCAGACAGTACTAGTGCTGCCACCGTCCGCTACTCCCCGCGAGCAATTCACCTACGTACGTAGGGGTAATAGAATCGACTCCCGTGACCCAGCCGACGCACCCGGGGCCAGTCTTCGAGATCGACGACCTACACGTCTCAGTGGAGGGCGAGGAGATCCTGAAGGGCGTGGACCTCACCGTCATGCCCGGTGAGATCCATGCCCTCATGGGGCCCAACGGATCGGGCAAGTCCACCCTGGCCAACACCATCCTCGGCGCCGCCGAGTACCAGGTGACCTCCGGCCGGATCCTGTTCAAGGGCGAGGACATCACCGAGTGGGCCACCGACGCCCGGGGCAAGGCGGGCATCTTCCTCGCCTTCCAGCACCCCGAGGAGATCGCCGGCGTGCCCGTCATCCAGTTCCTCCGCCAGGCCCTCTCGGCCCGTAAGGGAATCGACCTGTCGGTGCTGGAGCTGCGCCTGGCGATCATGGAATGGATGGAGAAGCTGGGCATGGACCCGTCCTTCGGCGACCGCTACCTCAACGAGGGCTTCTCCGGGGGCGAGAAGAAGCGCAACGAGATCCTCCAGATGGCGATCCTAGAGCCCGAGATGGCGGTGCTGGACGAGACCGACTCCGGCCTCGACATCGACGCCCTGCGCGTCGTTTCCAAGGGCGTCAATGAGGTGCGCGCCGCCCGGCCCGACCTCGGGGTACTGCTCATAACCCATTACCAGCGCATCCTCGACGAGCTGGCCGCCGATCGCGTCCATGTCCTCATAGACGGGCGGGTGGTGGAGAGCGGTGGTCCGGAGCTGGCCCGGCGGCTGGAGACGGAGGGCTACGAGGCATGGCGTTAGACACCGCCATGGTCAAGAAGGACTTCCCCATCCTCCACCAGCACACGGGAGAGCGGCCGCTGGTCTTCCTCGACTCCGCCGCCTCGTCCCAGAAGCCGCAGTCGGTGCTCGACGCCATGCAGAACTACTACGAGACCACCCACGCCAACGTGCACCGGGGCGTCTACGCCATAGCCGAACGGGCAACGGCCATGTTCGAGGAGGCCAGGAACAAGGCAGCCCGGTTCATCGGCGCTCCGGCCACCCGGGAGGTCCTGTTCACCAAGAACGTCACCGAGGGCATCAACCTGGTGGCCAACGCGTGGGGACGGGCGAACCTGCGCGCCGGCGACTCCGTCCTCCTCACCGAGATCGAGCACCACGCCAACCTGGTGCCCTGGCTCATGCTCAAGGAGCAGCTGGGCATCGAGCTGCGCTACATCCCCGTGGGCGACGACGGCCAGCTCGACCTCAGCGACCTCGACCGCCTGCTCGACGGCGTGAAGCTGGTGGGCGTCACCGCGCTGTCCAACGTGCTCGGCACCATCCCCCCGGTGCGGCGCATCGCCGACGCGGCCCACGCCGCCGGCGCCCTGTGCCTGGCCGACGGGGCTCAGTACAGCCCCCACATGACCACCGACGTGGTCGAGCTCGGGGTCGACTTCTTCGGTTTCACCGCGCACAAGATGCTCGGGCCCACCGGGATCGGCGTCATGTGGGGCCGCGAGGAGCTGCTGGAGTCCATGCCGCCGTTCCTGGGCGGTGGGGAGATGATCCGCGACGTCCGTCCCGACGGCTTCACGCCCAACGAGCTGCCCTGGAAGTTCGAGGCCGGCACGCCCCCCATCGCCGAGGCCGTGGGCTTGGGCGCCGCCATCGACTACCTGGAGGCGCTCGGCATGGAACAGGTCCGCCGCCACGAGGTGGAGCTCACCACCTACGCCCTCACCACTCTGGCCGAGCGGCATGGCGACGACCTCACCATCTACGGGCCGGCCGAGGCGTCGCAGCGGGGAGGCGTGCTGTCCTTCGCCTACAAGGGCATCCACCCTCACGACATCTCCCAGGTGCTCGACCAGGCGGGCGTGTGCGTGCGGGCCGGCCACCACTGTGCCAAGCCCCTCATGCGCCGCCTGGGCGTGGGCGCCACGGCCCGGGCCTCCTTCTACGTGTACAACGACGAGGCCGACGTCGACGCCCTGTCCGAGGCGCTGACGAACACGTCGGACTTCTTCTTCTAGCCTGAGGCGAAATGGCGCTCGAGGACCTCTACCGGGAGATCATCCTGGACCACTACCGCAGCCCCAGGAACCGGGGGGAGCTGCAGTCGCCCCCCGCCCGCCGGGTGGAGGGTTACAACCCGCTGTGCGGTGACGAGGTCGTGGTGTTCCTCGACGTGGATGGCGACAAGGTGACCGACCTCAAGATCGCCGGCCAGGGCTGTTCCATCAGCCAGTCGTCGGCCTCGATGATGTCGGCGGCGGTCAAGGGCAAGACCCTGGCCGAGGCCCGAGCCCTGATCCGTGCCTTCAAGGGGATGATGTCCATCCACGAGCACCGCCTCGACGGCGACCCCGAGAACGGCGAGGCAGGCGAAGGCGAGATCGCCGCCACCGAGCCCGAGGTGAAGCTCGGCGATCTGGAGGCCCTGCAGGGTGTCGTGAAGTTCCCCGTGCGCATCAAGTGCGCCACCCTGTCCTGGAACACGCTGCAGCAGGGCCTCGACGAAGCAGCCACCACCTGATGCGCCGAGGGTCGTCCTCCTCGTCCTCGCGCGCCTCCTTCCGGCCCCTCCGCCACCGCAACTTCGCCCTCTTCTTCTGGGCCAACCTGGTGTCGAACGTCGGCACCTGGATGCAGACCGTGGCCGTGGGAGCCCTGGTGACGGCCCGCACGGGCAAGGCGTCGTGGGCCGCGCTGGTAGCAGCGGCGGTGTTCCTGCCCGTCGGGCTGCTGTCGCCCATCGGCGGCGCCCTCGCCGACCGCCTCGAACGG
>JADDQT010000176.1 GCA_016781225.1 Actinomycetota bacterium | reverse complement strand
CATCCCCACCGCCGAGGTGCCGCTGACCTCACTGGCCCGCGACGAGCTGCTCGACGAGGACGACCTGCCCGTCCGCCTCATGGCCCATACCTCGTGCTTCCGCCGTGAGGCCGGCTCGGCGGGCCGGGACACGCGGGGACTCCTGCGGGTGCACGAGTTCGACAAGGTCGAGATCCTGGCCTACGCGACGCCTGGCCAGGCAGCCGAGGTACATGCCGACCTGTTGGCCCGGGCGGAGGCCGTCCTCGTCCGGCTGGGCCTCGCTTACCGCGTCGTGGACATCTGCACGGGCGACCTCGGCCAGGCTCACGCCCGCACCTTCGACCTGGAGGTCTACGCCCCCGGCTGCGACCAGTGGCTGGAGGTGTCCTCGGTCAGCTGGTTCTCCGACTATCAGGCGCGCCGGGCCAACATCCGGTACCGCCCCGGCGGGCGGGACCACGACCAGAGGGCGCACGGCACGGGCAGGGGGACGGCCATGGTGCACACCCTCAACGGCTCGGCCCTTGCCGTCCCTCGGGTCTGGGCCGCCGTGGTGGAGTCCAACCGACGGCCCAACGGGTCGGTCGAGGTCCCGAAGGTGCTCCGGCAGTACATGCGGGACCTCGAAGTGATCGGCCCCACCGGCCTAACGTCGAGCTCGTGAGCACGGCGCAGATCGTCTTCGCCATCGCTCTGGGCCTCGCCAGCCTGCTCATCGTCGGCTTCGCGGGCTACGTGCTGTCTTCGGCCGCCTGGGGTGACCGGTGGGTCCGTCACCGAGAGCCGGCAGCCGTGGACGAACCCCGGGCACACGGGGGGATGAGCTCCAGGAGCAGGGTCTATGGAGGCAGGTCCGGGCAATGGGCCTTCATGACCCATCGCATCACCGGGTTCCTGGTGTTCGCCTTCCTGCTGCTGCACATCGTGGACGTGTCGCTGATCGCCCGGCCCCAGCTCTACGACCAGGTCCACGAGCTGTACGGGAACGTGATGCTCCGGCTGTTCGAGGTGGGTCTGCTGTTCGCGCTGGTGTACCACTCGCTCAACGGGCTGCGGATCGTAATGATCGACTTCTTCCCGGGCAGCATCAGGAACGAGAAGACGGTGCTGGTGGCGGTCACCGTGCTCAGCGTGGGAGCCACGCTGGCCGGCGGGTACGTGATCATGAAGCCCTTCATCGAGGGAAGGCTGCTGTAGTACAGCCATGCGGAACTACCGGGCATGTTCGACTCCCTCGATTATCGTGATTACCAGGATGTTTGCCCTGGCGAACATGCCCGGTAGTTCCGACGGTCTGTACTAGTGGCGCAGACGGTCGCCGCTCGCAGCGCCGAGGCGCAGGCGGGCCGCCGACCACGCCCCTCATTCGAGACGTGGTCATGGCTGTTCATGCGGATCTCCGGGCTGGCGCTGGTGTTCCTGGCCCTGGTCCACTTCACCCTCACCCACATCACCACCGACGTTGCCGACACCGGGTCGGGCTTCGTGGAGGACCGCTGGGCCAACCCCCTGTGGCGTCTCTTCGACTGGGCGCTCCTGGCTCTGGCCCTGTTCCACGGCCTCAACGGGCTGCGCTGGATCGTCGACGACTACGTTCGATCTCCGCGGCGGCGAGCCGCCACCAAGGCGGGCCTCTACGCTGTCTCGCTACTGTTGTTCGCGTTCGGGAGCCTCACGATCCTCACGTATCGAGGATTGGGCGTTTGAGAAAGGAAGCCGTTCGGGCGTACTGAGGGAGGCTCACAGGAGTTTCCTTTCATTGGATTCGAATGGGGCTCTCGACGAGCAGGACGGCAGGCGACGGAGACCTCGCTCGAGAAGTAGGGCTGGGTGCTTCAGCAAAGCGCTTTGGAGAGAACGAGGAGGTTCACCAGTGGCCGTACGCAGGACGCGCAGACGCCCATCGGATCGATCGGGCGGCACCGCCGAGACCGCCATGGCAGAGGGGCAGGAGGTGGCTTCCACCGCCATGGACGAGGGGGAAGAGGTGGCCTCGGCGGCCACCGACGAGGGCCGTGAGGTCGCCTCCGAAGCCGCCAGTGCTGGCAGCGAAGTAGTCGAGGCGGCCCGCCAGGATGCCCGTGAGCTCGCAGGCACGGCCAAGGAGCAGGTCTCGGAGATATCCCAGGAGGTGGTCGAGCAGGGCCGAGGCCTCCTGGAGGAGACTCGGAGCCAGCTCGAGGGCCAGGCCGACACCCAGGTGGAGCAGCTGGCGCAGAACCTGCGCCGCCTGGGCGCCGAGACTCGAGCCCTGGCCGAGGGACGACCCGACGAGGCCGGAGGACTGCCCGGATACCTGGAGAACGTCTCCGGCCGCCTCGAGGGATGGGCCGACGATCTGGAGGTCCGGGGCGTCGAGGGCCTGGTCGACGACGTCAAGGCCTTCGCCCGCCGCCGCCCCGGCGTGTTCCTGCTCGGCGCCACCGCCGTGGGCTTCGGCGTGGGGCGCCTCGTCCGGGCCAAGTCGGACGAAGGAGACGACGTGGAAGAGGTGCCGCCCGCCACGGTTGCCGTGTCGGCGCGGGTCCGCAGGCCTGCCGGCGTGACTACGGCTACCCGCCGGCGGGGACGAGCCGGGGTCCGATGATGGCGCAGCGCGCTCCAGGCGCTCCCCCGGAGGAGCGTCCGCTGAAGGACCTCTTCTCGGAGCTGTCCTCCGAGCTCAGCTTCCTTGTGAGCAGAGAGGTGGAGCTGGCCAAGATCGAGATGCAGGAGAAGGCGTCTCTGGCGGCCAAGGGTGGTGGTGCCCTCGGCGTCGCCGGAGTGGCCGCCCTGATCGGGGTGGTGATGCTTTCGTCGGCCGCCGCCTGGGGGCTGACGGAGGTCATACCCACAGGCTTCGCCTTCCTCGTCGTCGCCGTCGTGTGGCTGGTGGTGGCGGCGGTGATGGCGTCGTCGGGCAAGAAGAGCCTGCAGCGAATGAAGCCGCCGGCGCCGGAGCAGGCGATGTCGAGCGTGAAGCGTGACATCCAGGTGGCCAAGACGTCGCTGTCGAGGGGCGCCGGCGGGTCGCTCGCAGGCCGCGCGGCGCGTCGGCGCTGACGAGGAGACCTACATGAGCAGAAGACCGGAAGACATCAGGAGAGAGATCGACCAGGTGAGGGGAGATCTCGGTGTCACGCTGGAGGCAATCGGCGACCGGGTCAGCCCCAAGCTGGCCAAGGAGCGAGCAAAGGAGAAGGTGACGGAGCGAATGGACGAGATCAGCGATCGGGTAAACCCCAAGCGAATCGTGCGGCGGCGGAGCGAGCGTGTGCGCCAGAGCCTGCGCAGCGCACGGGAGTCGGTGATGGGCCCCGCCGAGGAACTGGAACTGGACCCTGCCGGAGCAGCGGGACGAGCCAGAGGGCGGGCCACGGCTTCCGTGAGTGGAGGCACCGACCGTGTCTCGCGCACGGCGAGCCAGGCCACGGGTGCGCTGAGCGAAGGGGTGAGTGCCGCTCCGGAGGTGGTGCGGACCAAGACGCAGGGGAGCCCGCTGCTGGCCGGCCTGGTGGCCTTTGGCGGGGGCCTGGTCCTGGCGTCGGCCGTGAAGGCGAGCGAAGCCGAGCGCCAGGCCGCGGAGCGCATCCTGCAGGAGCTCGAGCCCGTGAAGGAGCAGCTGATGAGCGCGGGCAAGGACGTGGCCGGCGAGCTGCAGCAGTCGGCTCAGGGGCGCGCCGAGCAGGTCAAGCGGAAGGCCACGTCGAGCACCCAGCGGCTCAAGTCGGAGGCCCAGACGTCGGCCGAGGAGGTCAAGGGGCAGGCGACAGGAGCGTCCAAGCGGGTGCAGAAGCGAGCCAAGGGAGCGGCCAAGCGGGTGCAGGCGCAGGCCAAGGGCTCCACCCAACAGGTGCGCAAGGAAGCAGCCCGCTCGAGCCGTGCCGTCAAGGGCAACGCGGGCTCGTCACCCCGCCGCGCACGGCGCACTCCCACGTCGTGAGATGCCCCCGGCGTGAGGCGTCCCAAGACATGAGGTGTCCCGGAGCATGAGGCGTTCCAGGGCAGGAGACCAGCGCACGCCTTGAGCGAGCAGGCTGTCCCCACCCAGACGGGAGCCCCCGATCAGCTGCAGTCCCCGGCCGACCTCACCGGGTCGGACTGGAAGGCCACGCTCCAACGGACCGTCAAGGAGTTCAAGACCGACCGGGCCACGCTCATCTCCGCCGGCATGGCCTTCTACTGGTTCCTGGCCATCTTCCCGGCGCTGGTAGCGGCGGTCGGCATCTTCGGGCTGGTCAATGCCGGGAAGGAGGCCGAGGATACGCTGATCAAGGCCATCCGGACCACCCTTCCCGGGGGCGGCGCGGCCGACGTGCTGGCGGAGGCGGTGGGGAACGCACCGTCGGGAGGAGCGTCCCTGGTAACGGCGGTGGTGGGGCTCAGCCTGGCACTGTTCAGCGCGTCGGCGGGGATGGTGGCTCTCCAGAACGGCCTCGACGTGGCCTACGACGTGCCCCAGGAGCGCGAGCGGAAGTACGTGAAGAAGCGACTCCGGGGCCTCCTCCTCATTGTCGTCGCCGGGACCCTCGGGGGCGTGGCCACCGTCTTCACCGTTTTCGGCCAACCGCTCGGGGAGACCTTCAGCGACAGCCTGCCCTTCGGCGGTGCGGTCTTCGTGGCCGCGTGGACGGTGGTGCGCTGGCTCCTCGCCATCGGCGCCATCGCCGTGCTGTTCGCCGCCTTCTACTACCTCGGACCCAATCGCGAGTCACCCCGATGGAGGTGGCTCAGCCCCGGCGGTGTGGTGGGTGCCGTCATCTGGCTCCTGTCCTCGCTCGGGTTCTCCTTCTACGTCTCGAGCGTGGGCTCCTACACCAAGAACTACGGCTCATTCGCGGGGGTGGTGGTGCTCCTCCTCTGGCTCTATTTGAGTGCCATCGCCGTGATGCTCGGGGCGGAGCTGAACGCGGAGATCGAGCGCCAGAGCGCCATCCGCGGCGGCGGTGCGCCCCAGCAGTCGGGCGAGGGCCGGGCGACCGGGA
>JADDQT010000001.1:10536-49656 GCA_016781225.1 Actinomycetota bacterium | reverse complement strand
CTCAACGGCTGGTCTGGTGTCGTCCATGTGTGTGATTCGGCGTTCCTCCGCCGCAGGCCGCCGACAGTGCGACGGGACACGTCATTCCCCGGTTCGGACCTCACCCGCTCCCCGGCTTGAGGATTGGGCACCGAGCACGGCGGGCTCTGTTTCCAATGGCGATCGACGCACCGGCTGCGTCCTTGGTGACCGCCGAGTCGGGGGTGGCCCTTCACCCGCAGCCAGAGTGTACCGGACCGGCGCAACCCCGCTGTCGATGGTTCCTGCTCAGCGAACAGGGGACCCGCTGGGTCAGCCACCGATCATTGGCTCACGAGATCGTGAAGGGCCTGAGCGATGTCATCAACGTCGTCGTGGCCGACCGCCACGCCGATCACGAAGTGGTGCACGCCATCGTTCACCACCTACGTCACGCCGGATGAGGCCTTCGACCGGCTCACTCACTCTGCAGGCGTTCAAGGGCTTCGGCGTGGGCGGGCCCTTACCCGCTCGGCGGCCTCGGCCACCCGGTCACGGTGCTCGCCCTTGGCGGCGTAGTCGCGGACGGCCCGCCGAGGCGCGTCCTGCAGCGAGATGCCCTCGCGCTCGGCCCGCAGGAGCCCTGCCTGCTCATCATCGGTGAGCCGAAGGCTCATAGCCGTGTTTGACGCTATTCAAGCCGACCGGAGGGGTGAGCAGCCAAGCGCTACTCCCACCTAACTTCGCGCTATGGAGGAGTTGGGACCGGGGCTCTACGAGACGCTCGTCAGCGAGGGTCTGAAGATCCAGCTGGACCAGCTGGCCGAGCGGTTTCCGACCGAGCAACGCGGGATCAGGGCTGCCGAAGCATCGGACCGGATCGCCTGGCACCTCAGCCGTCAGATCGAGCGGGCCCTCGCCGACGTGCGCGACGACGAGCGGGTCCAGGTGGGTCTGAGCGTTGCACGGGCGTTGCTCGACCGGCTGGGTGAGCTGGTCGAGCTCGATGAGTCGGCAGTGCCGGTGGAACCGGCGACAGTGCTCCACGCCATTCTGAGGCGGCGCCCGGATGGCAGCCCAGACGCCTTCAGCGAGCCGCTGATCCCACTGCTCGACACGACGCTGCTCACCAACGCGCCCGGTGAGCCCAGCCTGTGGAACCAGCTCCGCTCGGAAATCCACTCGGCCGACGCAGTAGATGTCGTCATGGCATTCATCCGGCGCAGCGGCATCGCCCCCCTGCTCGACTCGCTCGAACGCCATTGCGACATGGGAAAGCCGTTGCGGGTCCTGACCACGACCTACACGGGATCGACCGAACGTCGAGCCTTGGACCAGCTCGTCGACCTCGGCGCCGAGGTGCGTATCTCTTACGACTTGAGCACGACACGGCTGCACGCCAAGGCGTGGATCTTCCATCGCCGCTCGGGCTTCTCGACTGCCTACGTCGGTTCGTCGAACCTCACGCATTCGGCCCAGGTCACCGGCCTCGAGTGGAACGTGCGAGCGTCGGCGGCTCGAAACCCCGATGTCCTGGCCAAGTTTGGTGCTGTGTTCGACAGCTATTGGGCAGCCGGCGACTTCCTGGCCTACGACCCCGAGCAGTTCGAGGACGAGCGACGCCGAGCCGGCCTGGCGGACAGTGGACCACAGGTCATCCTGAGTCCGATCGAGCTTCGGCCGCTTCCCTTTCAGGAGAGACTCCTGGAGCTGCTCGAGCTGTCACGCCAGGGCGGACACCATCGGAATTTGCTCGTCGCAGCGACCGGCACCGGCAAGACCGTGATGGCGGCTGTCGACTACGGGCGGCTTCGCCAGCAGCTAGAGCGATCACGCCTGCTCTTCATCGCCCACCGGGAAGAGATCCTCGACCAGAGCGTCGGCACCTTCCGCTACGCGCTACGTGAGGCGTCATTCGGCGAAAAGTGGGTCGGCAGATCGCGACCTGCCAGGTTCGATCATGTCTTCGCCTCAATCCAGAGCATCAACGCCAGCGGGCTCGATGCCCTCGCGGCTGATCACTTCGACGTGGTCATCGTCGACGAGTTCCACCACGCTGCCGCAGCGTCATACGAGCGGGTGCTCCGCCGGCTCGCCCCTGTTGAGCTGCTCGGTCTCACTGCCACACCGGAACGTAGCGACGGCCTCCCAGTCCTTCAATGGTTCGACGACCGCATCGCTGCCGAGCTGCGCCTCTGGGATGCGATCGACCAGCAGTACCTCGCCCCGTTCCTCTACTTCGGGATTCACGACGGCCTCGCCTGCGCCAAATTCCTTGGCGGAGGGGCCGTGGGTACGACGTCGAAGCGCTCAGCGGTGCGTACACGAGCTCCGACGCGTGGGCTCGGCTCGTAGTGCACCAAGTCACCCAGCACGTCGAACCGACTTCGATGCGCTGCCTCGGCTTTTGCGTGAGCATCGACCACGCCCGCTTCATGGCCCAGCACTTCACACGGCACGGGATCGATGCCGTGGCCGTTTGGGGTGACAGCCCGCGCGCCGAGCGAGAGTCGGCACTCCGGGACTTGGCTGAAGGTCGAGTGCGAACCGTGTTCTCCGTCGACCTGTTCAACGAGGGCGTCGACGTTCCCGCCGTTGACACCGTCCTCATGCTCCGGCCGACCGAGAGTCCCACCCTCTTCCTACAGCAGCTCGGGCGGGGCCTGCGCAAGACGAGGGGAAAGGCCTTCTGCACCGTTCTGGACTTCGTCGGTATCCACCGCAGGGAGTTCCGCTTCGACCGCCGCTACCGGGCCCTGCTCGGTGGCACCCGCCGAGACGTCGAACGAGCCGTGGCGCTGCAGTTCCCCTTCCTCCCGGCCGGGTGCCACATGCAGCTCGACCAGAAGGCGGCGGAGATCGTGTTGCGGAGCCTGCGCGACGCCATCCCTTCAAGATGGCCAGCCAAGGTCGACGAGCTGCGTTCGCTCCTCCGAGACCGGCCGGAGATCGACCTGGCCGGCTTCCTGGACGAGTCGGGGCTCGACCTCGACGATGTCTATGAAGGCGGCAAGAGCTGGTCAGACCTTCGCCAGGCGGCCGACGCGCCCGTGCTCCCGGCCGGTCCGCATGAGCCGATGCTTCGGCGCGCCGTCGGCCGCCTCCTCCATGTCGACGACGAGGAACGGATAGGCACCTACCAGCGGCTCCTCAGCAACCCCGCTAACCCAACAGTGTCAGCACTGGCCGAGCGAGAGCGGAGGCTCCTCCACATGCTCGTCGCCCCGATCGCCGACCGGGCTCTCACTCGCGAACGCACGGTGCAGGAGGCAGTCGATCTCCTGTGGACGCATCCCCAAGTGCGAGTCGAGCTACTCGACCTCCTGGCGGTGCTCGCCGACCGCGTCGATCACGTGCACCGCCGCCTCTCCACCCATCCCGAAGCGCCACTCCAGGTCCACGCCCGCTACAGCCGCATCGAGATCCTCGCCGCCTTTGCCCTGAGCCCCGGCGCCAAGATCGCCGCCTGGCAGAGCGGCGTGTACGAGGCCAAGGAGGCGAACGCCGAACTGTTCGCCTTCACTCTGGACAAGAGCAGCGGCAGCTTCTCCCCCACCACGAGGTACCGGGACTACGCCATCAGCCGCACGCTGGTCCACTGGGAGAGCCAGTCGAAGACTCGAGCCGACAGCGCCACCGGCATGCGGTACCGCAACCACGAGCGCGAGGGCCGGGCGATCCTGCTGTTCACCCGCCTCCGGGCCGACGAGCGATCCTTTTGGTTCCTCGGCCCCGCCACCTATCGAGGCCACGTAGGCGAGAAGCCAATGGCAATAACCTGGGAGCTGCACCATCC
Source organism: Actinomycetota bacterium (assembly GCA_016781225.1). Taxonomy (GTDB): domain Bacteria; phylum Actinomycetota; class Acidimicrobiia; order Acidimicrobiales; genus YB1-3. The sequence continues at coordinate 45,902 of JADDQT010000001.1, read as the reverse complement.
GCTCCCCGGGGATCTCTACGCCGCTTTCGCCGCAGCGGTCGCGTAGCTACGTGCGTAAGGACCGTCTCGGAGGGGCGATTGTCCCCTTCCGGACACGGATCGAGGTGTTGTGAATCTGCAGGTCGTCTCAGGGCTCCGCGAGCCGGCGAAGGCCGCTGGCAATCTCGCCGACATCCTGGTGGCCGACCGTCACGTCGATCACGAAGTCGTAGACGGCATCGTTGTCGATGTGCGTTACCGGGATCCCGTTGATCTCCAGGAAAGTAGCCGTGGCGAGCCAGCCGAGCCGCTTGTTGCCGTCAACAAGGGCGTGGTTCTTGAGGATGGATTGGAGCAGCGCAGCCGCCTTGGTCCAGATGTCCGGGTAGGCGTCCTCACCGAAGGCACTCGTCTGAGGCCGGGCGGCGGCGGAGCCGAGCAGTCCGACGTCGCGGATGGGAGGCGGGTCTCCCAGGAGCCCGGAGGCGAGCTCGATGAGGTCGTCCAGATCCAGGTACTCGACCGGCTCGTTCACTCCCCGAGACGTCGGAGGGCTTCAGCATGGGCAGCCTTCACTCGCTCGGCGGCCTCCGCCACCCGATCCCGATGCTCGCCCCTGGCGACGTAGTCGCGGACGGCTCGCCGAGCCGCGTCCTGCATCGAGATGCCCTCCCGCTCTGCTCGTTGCCGGAGCGCGGCCTGCTCGTCCTCGGTCAGTCGAAGAGTCATAGCCATGCCGGTTATGGTATCACCTTGATACCGCCTGGGGCCGGGGCGATGCATGAGCTTTCCCCTGAGCCTTGGATTCGCGGTCCCGCCGGCCAGCTTATTGCAATGTAGATTGCAATCGCTGGCGGTGGATGCAATACTCATTGCAATGACTCCTGTAAGGAAGGCTCGCTGCTGATGACACGCCAGCTGCCGCCCGTGGACGACGAGGTCTTCGAGGCGCTGCAACGCCTTGCTGAACCGCTCGTCGATGACGTGAACTCGGTCCTGCGTCGACTCCTCGGGATCGATGGCAGCGGAGCCGTTGGCCGCTTGGCCTCGACCGCTCGGGAGCTCGATGCCGAACTGAAAGCCAAGGAGAGGTCACCGACGCCGCGGTCGGCGGCGAGGCTGAGGGGCCGGACGAAGAGCAAGAGGGGTTCGTCGCGACCGCGAGCGGAAAGTGGTTCGCTGCTGCCGGAGCGTGAGTACGAAGAGCCGCTGCTAAGGGCGCTCGTTGCCCGGGGCGGCTCCGCGCCAGCAAGCGAATTGATCGAAGACGTGGGGGCCACGCTCGACCACCGTCTCACGCCTGCCGACCGCGAGGTGCTCGACTCGGGCCTCGTCCGGTGGAAGAACAGGACGCAATTCGTTCGCTTGAAGCTCGTCCAGGCCGGTCTAATCAAGAAGGGCTCCCCGCGGGGCATCTGGGAGATCACACCGGCTGGACGTGAGCGCGTCGAGAGCCTCGGTAGTAATGAGTAGCTCGATGGTCCACGAGACACCGTCGAGGCACGCCGCGCAAGGATCAGAGTGGCTCCCGGTGATCCAGCACGCTCTCCGCCGGCTCGACGGTCGAGCCCATACGATCCTCGCGGAACGAGTCTTCGCAATCGGAGCTTCGATCCCGACACTTCAAGAGCTCGGCGACCGGTTCAACCTCAGCCGCGAACGCGTTCGCCAGATCGAGGCAGCAGCTGTCAAGGAGTTACTACAGCTGAAATCCATCCCGGAGGTGGACGCCGTAATCACGCGGATCCGCTTCGACCTGGGGCTTGTTTTCTCGAGGACGGACCTAGCCGACGCCATCGGCGTTGATCTCAACGCGACCGTGCTCCCGACCGAAGTGCATCTGCTGCTCTTCCTGGCCGGCCCATACCAGGTGGCGGCCGAAACAATGATGTCAGCCAAGTTCGACACCGCTCTCCGTGCTGCCCTCGCCGAGACCGCCTCGGGGCCCGTTCCGCTTGTGGAAGTGCGTCGTTCGATGCGCAGCTTGGGTATCCACGACGATCACCAGCTTCAAGCGCTTCGAGCGCGCCGCGACATCCGTATCGTCGATGAGAAGGTCGTGCCGTGGTCGGGCACGCTCGGAGACAAGGCCGCGGTCGTGCTCGCTCTGAAGCGCCGGCTCATGACAGCCGAGGAGATCCACGAGCACATCGGCGAAGGCTCGCTTACGACGCTCAAGAACTACCTCGGTAGCGAAGATCGGTTTCAGCGGCGGGGTCCCCGCAGGTGGGGGCTGTCGGAGTGGGGCGGTGAACGGTACAAGAGCATCGCCGCCGAGATGGCCGACGAACTTGGGGGGCTGCCACACGGGATGCCGATCGAGCGCCTGAAGCGGATCCTCGACGAGAAGTTCGGGATCGTCGCAGCTTCGGTGGAGATCATGAGCGTGACGCATCCGCGGTTCGTCCGGGACGGCGTCTGGGTTCGCTTGCGGCGTGAGGATGAGCCTTACGTGCCGGATACAGCACTAGAGGAGGCGGGCGACTGCGTCGTCATCGAAGGGGTTTGGGCCTGGAGGCATCTCGTTACGCACGACACCCTCCGCGGGAGCGGACACATCGTCCCGGAGGCGTTCGCCGCGCTGTTGAGGCTCCTCCCCGGAGGCAGGCTCAAGTTCTCATCCGAGTTCGGTGACATCCCGATGTATTGGCCTTCTCAGTCGCCTGGAATCGGATCGCTTCGCCATGTCGCTGAGTCCCTTGGCGCCGCCGAGGGCGACTACTTGTTCGTCGTCGCCTATGACACTGGCCGCCTCGGCTTCCGACTCGTCCGTCAGGTTGACCTGAGCGCGGCCGACGCCGAACAAGAGCTCCTACTTCGGCTGGGTCAGACGAGCGACGACCACGCATGGCTCTCGGCATGCGCGACTGGGATCGGCCTTTCGCCGCACGCGCAGCTTGGTGAGGTCGAGGAGCTACTCGCCGCCCGTGGGGACCGAGATGTGCTCCGATTGTTCGGCGCGGCTCGTCGGCGAGCTCGGGGCGGCTGACGATGGCAAAGCTCGGCGGACGCCCGCGCAAGATCCTTGAGGCGCTTTATGCCCTCTCGCCGGACGGGCCTCGCCTTATGACGTATGAGGACATCGTCGTCAAGGCGTGGGAGTTGTACCCGGATGACTTCGGGCTTCGCGGTTACTCCGATCGCTTTCCCGACGCGAGCGACATTCACGTTTCCCTTTACAAGGAACTGAAGTCCGGCGGCCTGGTCGCGACAGGTCCGACACGCCAGAAGAAGTTCAAGCTGACCAACGCTGGCTGGGATCTCGCGGCGACGTTGTTCTCGGACGCGGATACCCAGGGCCCAGCATCAACAGGCCGGATGAGTAGGAGTGGTAGCCAGGAGTTGCAGCACCTCGAGCGGGCGACGGCTACCCAGCTCTTCCTCGCCGGCCAGACGGACGACATCCTGGACACAGACTTCTTTGCGTTCTATCGCACGAGCGTGCGTGCGCCCGCCCGCGACTTCGAGAGCCGGCTTGCTCAGACACGTCGTGCGCTCGACGAAGCCGTGACGACGGACACACCCGGAGCGAAGGAACTCGTCGCCGTGGACGAGTTCCTCCGAGACCGGTTCGCCGACATCATTGCCCGGAAGACCTCAAGGGGCCCCGACGATGACTGACTTTGCAATTGCGCATCAGGAAGCCGAGATGGACAAGGAGCGCGTGCTCGACCTTCTCGGCGCACAGTTCCAAGGGAAGTACGCTGCAGGCGCCGCAGAGTGGCTCAAGAACGCGTACGACCAGGCCGTTCGCATGGATGAGCCAGGCGTCCCGTTCATCGTCATGCACGTCGAGACCCCGACGTCGCGTGCCGGCACGGATGGCGTGATGGAGTGCATCGACTTCATCGGAGCGACCTACGAGGAGATAGACGAACACCTCAAGCGGTGGGGTTCAGACGTCGCCGCAAGCCGCGGCCGTGCCGACTTCGCCGGCTTTGGCGGGCACGGAAACGGCGGCAAGTTCCACATGCGGGAGAACTTCAAGCGATCAGAGTTCATCACCTACCGCGACGGGCGCATCACGGTCTTCGGATTCGACGAGAGCAAGCAATACGGCTTCGACGAACGCTACCGAGGCGCCACGGTCTCACCGGACCGAGCGCGAGCGATCGCCGGGCTCGCCCCGACTTGCGGCGACCTGCCTGATGCGGTTCGACCCGCCGTGGCCTCCGACGACCCGCAGATGTGTCATTTCACAATCGTACGAGGACGAGGGTTGCGTCATCCCGCACAATGGAGCCGGAGTGAGGCCTTCGAGTTGAAGCTCCTCGCGGATCCGCAGGCAAAGCAAGTCCTCGAACGAGCACATGTCGCGTTCTCTGACGGTGACAGGATCATTGACCCTCTCCGTCTCCCCGCGATCCCCGATCGACCGGGTTACGAGGAGGGCCGATCGTATGACCTGCCAGCCGAGCTGAAGAGCGGGGATGACGTCTTCACCCTCACCGACAAGCCAAAGGCTGGTGAGCTAACGCTTCGTGTTGCCTTCGACCCATTTACACGCCGCGATCCGACTCATGCGATCGACGTCAAGGGACGTAACGGCCTGATCATCGCCAGCTATCGGGTCGGCGAACTGCCAATCCGGAACCGAGCAGGCGCCGACTTCATCTACGGAGCGCTCGACGCTCCGGTGCTTGAGGATCACGGGCTGAAGACCAACGACCGTGTCCATCTCGTAGCGAACCCTATGACCGACGCGATCCTCGAGTGGGTTGCGTTACGCATAGATGATCTCTCCGACGAGCTGGCCAAGGAGGAGAACGCAAAGCGACGGGCTCGGGAAGAAAACGAGAACCAAGCGCTGTCAAACCGCTTGAACCGCTGGAAGAACAAGTTCCTTCGCGCCCGCGAGGTGATGGTGAGCGTGGGTAAGGGCGAAGGCGCAGGCGAAGGCGGCACGGGTGGTGGCGGCGCCGGCGGCCCGGGCGAGTTCCATGACAAGAAGGGCGGATCCGGCGGTGGAGGTGGCGGCGGCGGCGCGGGTTCGGGCGGCAGTGGCACGCAGACTGGCGGTGGTGGTGCCGGTGACAAGAAGAAGAGCGTGCCGCGCTTCCCAGAGATTCGGATCTCCGGATACGACCCTGACCCCGACTCTGGCGAGGTGTTCACTCTCCATCCTCGTCAGCCGGTGGTGTACCAGCGGACCCATGATGTCGAGGCCAACCTGTGGTGGATCAACGCGCAGCGCCCACTCGCCGAGCGGATGCTCCAGGACGAGGGCGCCAAGAGCGCGAGATGGCGTGACTACGTCTTCAGCCGTTTCGTCGAAGTGATCCAGGCATACGACGTGCGGGCGAACTGGGACGGCACCACCGACATCTCCGAGTACCTGTGGGAACTCCTCGGGACGATCCAGGATTCGGCAGCAGTCGATCTCTCCGACATCCTGTTCACAGCGGACGCGGACTGACGGGCCGTGAGGGCCCGCTCAGGGTGCGCCCAGACAACGTCGCGCGGAGCCGAGGGCTCGCACCAAGGGTTTCCACCGTCTCCTCGAGCGTGCAGGCGTCCTGGACGATCGGGCGGCCACAGTGTGGCGTCCTTCTAAGCCTTGAAAGTAGAAGACGACTTCTCGCGGACGCGGCGTCCTCCTGCTCGAACCTTGCCCGCCACTCGGGACGCCCGGTGGGGTTGACGGGGCCCCCGGAAAGTGGTCCACCAACTGTGGGAGTCCGACGCCCAGGATCTGGGCATGAAGGGACTGACCACGATGAAGCGACACCGCCACACCCCCGAGCAGGTCGTGCGCAAGCTCCGCGAGGGTGAGCGGCTGCTCAACGACGGCAAGGACCTCACCGAGGTGCTCCGCCACCTCGAGGTGTCCGAAGCCACCTGGAACCGCTGGCGCAACCAGTACGGGGGCATGAAGGCCTCCGAGGCCAAGCGCCTGCGGGAGCTCGAGTCGGAGAACGGTCGGCTGAAGCGCCTGCTGGCCGACGCTGAGCTGGACAAGGCCACGCTCAAGGAGCTGGCCGAGGGAAAATGGTGACCCCGAAGCGCCGCCGCAGGGCCGTCGTGGTCCTACAGGAGCGCTTCGGGGTCTCCGAACGCCGGGCCTATCGAGTGGTGGGCCAGCAGCGCTCCACCCAGCGCAAGCCGTGCCGGCCTCGTCCGGCCGAGGAGGACAAGCTGCGTCGCCGTCTGCGAGACATCGCCCGCCGCCATCCTCGCTGGGGCTGGAAGGCGGCCCATCGCCTCCTTCGCCGAGAGGGCTGGGTCATCAACCGCAAGCGCACGCAGCGCCTGTGGAGGGAGGAGGGCCTGCGCCGACCCCAGCACTGCCACAAGCGCCGCCGGACCCACGCCAGCACCGCGGAGCGCCGGAGGGCTGAACATCCCAATGACGTGTGGGCCCTGGACTTTCAGTTCGACGAGACCGCCGATCAGAGGAGGCTCAAGCTGTTGAACATCGTCGACGAGCACAGCAGTGAAGCCCTGGCCATGCGGGTGGGGCGATCCTGCGACGCCGATGAGGTGGTGGCCACCATCGAGGCCCTGGTGGCCGAGCGAGGCGCACCGGCGCATCTGCGCATGGACAACGGACCCGAGCTCGTGGCCTGGGCCCTTCGGGAGTGGTGCCGCCTGGCCGGCACCGGGACCATCTACATAGAGCCCGGCTCACCGTGGCAGAACCCCTACGTCGAGTCGTTCAACGGCCGGGTGCGAGACGAGCTGCTCAACACCGAGGAGTTCGGCTCCCTCGCCGAGGCGCAGGTCCTCATCGAGGCCTGGAGGATCGAGTACAACACCTACCGGCCTCACTCGGCCCTCGATGGGCTCACCCCCGCCGAGTACCAAACAAGATGGGAGGTCGACGATCAATTCGTCGGCACTCCCAACCCATCCCCGGACCTTCCGGCGCCTCTACGGGCGTCCTAGAGGCCGGGTGTCACCCATGGACCACTCTCATAGCGGGTGGACCACCAAACGGGGTCCCGTCAGGGTGCTGAACATCATCCGCTCCCGGCGCTGCCAGGTCGCTCGCGCGCGACGGACTCGATCCGATCTGCCGCGTCGACGATCGTCTCGTGCTCCCACACGCGCACCACCTCCCAACCCGCCCATCGCAATCGAGCATCGGTGTCACGATCACGCTTCACGTTCGCCTCAAGCTTCGCGACCCACCAGTCGCGGTTGGCCTTCGGGACCGTGGCGTGATCCGGGCAGCTGTGCCAGTAACACCCGTCCACGTAGACAGCGACTCGTGCGCGGCTGAAGACCATGTCGGCTCGACGAGGAAGCCCACTGATGGGTGCAAGGTCGACTCGGTACCGCAATCCTCGACGCCACAGTTCTCGGCGGAGGGCGAGTTCGGGCTTCGTGTCCCGGCCGGCCTGACGCTGCATCCGAAGTCGGATCTCCTCCGACGACGCTGCTGGCCGCCCCGGACGCACAGGCTCAGGCGCCAAACAGTTCCTCGTTCATGAAGCGGACGTGCTCGGCGACATCCTCTAGGAAGCCATCCATGAACCGAAGGCTTCCACGCTGCGCACGCGAAAGGAAGCCCCCAGCGCCTCGCGCAGACACAGGTGTCGCGCGCAGGAGATCCATCACTTCCGCGAGATGACGGTATGGCTGGTGTGTGGGCCACATCGACACGTCAACCGCCCACGCCTTGCCGGAGGCCCCGAACGCGGCGTTGGGCCATCGGTCGCCCGACTGAACCGCCGCTCCCTCGAGGAATGGCTCTCCCGGATCGGCCAATCGCCGACCAAACCACGTCGACACGCCGACGGTGACGGCGTTACCGATCAACTTCCAGCGGGTCCCACGCCGCTTGGTGACCAGCTCGGCCGGCTCGGTCCACCCAGGTTCGAATCCCTGTAGTTCCTCGGCATCTTCGATCGCGGGAGTGACCAGACGGAGACCGAGCTGGTTGTTCGGCGCCCATATTGCCGGCGGCGAGGGTATGCCGATCGTGGACCCGCCCTTGAGCGTAGGCACCGCGTCCTTCGCCCATCCGAGGCCGCGCAGCCCCTCGGTCCAGTAGAACCCGAAGCACGCGTCGCTGTAACGCTCGGCGTCCGGCTCACCCGCATCATCGGCGAACAGCACTGCCCGTGGATCGATTTCCCTTGCTGCCACGAAGATGACGCGCTGGCGCCGCTGAGGGACTCCCGTAAAGCGAGAGTCGACGAGACGATAGGCCCAGCGGTAGCCGAGGGCCTCAAGTTCCGCAACGAGGTACCGCATGGCCTTGCCCCCGTCGAGAACGAGCATGTTCCGCACATTCTCGAGGAGCAGTACAGGGGCCTTGGTGCGCTTCAGAAGACGGAACACCTCGGCGACGAGGCCGGACGCGTTGCCCTGGATCCCTTTCGTCCGCCCCGCCTGAGAGAGGTCGGTGCACGGGAAGCCCGCCGTGACCACGTCGACCTTCGGCAGCGACCGTAGATCCCTGACGTCCCCCACCATTGGCACGTCCGGGAAACGCTCGCCGAGAACGGCGACTGCTGGATCCCAGTTCTCGCAGAGGAGTTCGGTATGTCCGCCGACCTTCTCGAGGCCGCGCTCGATGCCACCGATTCCGGCGAACAGCGCGGCGACCGTGAACCCGGCGACGTTACCCACGGGACCCAAATTACATCGATGAAACTCAGCATCGAGGCCATCCCGTCCCAAGGATGCAAAGAGGGACTTCTGAAGCGATACAGCGCCACATCGGGCCATGGGGCTACCCCCGTCGATCTCGCCTCGTCACACGAGGGCCTCCATCGCGGGGCGGCCGCGCCGCTGCTGCCCGAGAGCTCGACTCCAGTCGATCGCCGACCGCGAGATACCCGCGGCCGGAACGAGGCTGAGCTGACAATAGGTCGTCGCCCCCCTCATAGGCGCGGATCTCGGCGATCAGCCCAAGCCGTGGTTACAGTCCGCCTCCGTGGCCATGGACGAGGAGTTCGACGAGCGGTTGCGCTCCTCGGCTCTCGCCCACCTCCGGGCCGTCCAACTGCGCACCGGCGGACCGGTGCGACACGAAGACGTGGCGGGCTTCGTGCTCGACGGCGAGCGAATCCCTCTCATGGACATCCAGAGGGGCATCCGAAAGCCGCGCATGCTCGATGCGGCGTTGAGCTTCAGGACGGTGTTCGCCTCTAGCCCGGACCAGCGGCCTTATGCCGATGAACGCGGGGTCGACGGCTACCAGCGGTACAAATGGCGTGGGAGGAACGCGAGCCACCCGGAAAACGTCGCCCTTCGCAAGGCCATGGAACGCCAGCTCCCTCTCATCTGGTTTCAAGGGCTCGCTCCGGGCCTGTATCTACCGGTGTTCCCGGTGTGGCTCGTCGCCGAAGAGCCAGAGCAGCACCAGTTCGTCGTTGCGCTGGACCCAGAGCAGCTTCACACGTGGGGAGACACCCACGACGCCGTCGTGATCGAGCTGCGCCGCGCCTATGCCGACCGCATTGTCAAAGAACGTCTGCAGCAGCCAGTGTTCCGAGCTCAAGTGCTGGCCGCCTACGAGAACCGCTGTGCCTTCTGCCGTCTACGGCATCGCGAGCTCCTCGACGCGGCCCACATCCGGAACGACTCACTCGGCGGAGAACCAGTCGTGACTAACGGCATCGCAATGTGCAAGATCCACCACGCCGCTTTCGACACCATGCTGATGGCCGTCCGGCCGGACTACGCGATCGAGGTACGCCCCGACGTTCTCGTCGAGGAGGACGGCCCCACGCTGACGTATGCGCTTCAGCGGCTGCACCTAGAGCGGATCGAGCTTCCCCGCCAACGAGCAGCTCGCCCGAACCGCGAACTCCTCGAGGAGCGCTACGAACGGTTCCGGATGGCCGGCTGATGCGGCTGAGCGACGAACCGCAGCTACTCCTCGAGCGCGATCTCGTCGATCTCGCCAGCCTCTTCGGCGAGCACGACGTCCTCGAGCGCTGTCGGCTCCTCGCCCTCGGCGAGCTCGTCTTCGGCATCGCCGTATGCGTCGCTCGCCGCAGTCCCACCGATCGCTCCGGCGAGCATGCGGTCGGCCAGCTCGGCGAGGGTGAGTGTTCTTTCGACGGGAGGCAGCTCCCTGCGGGGAGGTGGTCGATCGACGGGAAAGAAGCGGACGACTCCCCTTCCGATCCCTCGTTCGCTCGACACGCCGCCTCCGGGCGCATAGAGCCCGACCGCAGCGAAGTCACACCTTGCGGACTGTGACGCGTCTGCTGGGTCGCGATCCGAACGCCGACGGAGTTCGAGGACCGTGTGCGCGAATGACGACTGCCCGGGTCCCTTATCGAAGCACGCGTCGATCGGCAGGAAGAAGATCCCTGCCATGAAGGCGCGAGGGAGATGGCGGTGCACCGTCGTCATCTCATCGGCCAACTCGTACAGGCGCCCGGTCAGGTTCTTGTCGAAGTTCCCGCCCTCGTCGTCTCGGAAGTTCAATCCCTTGAGCGACGCGCCGAGCTGGAGGCCCACGAGCTCTCTGGCGACCACTACGTCGATCCGCTTGCCACTCCGATAGCCCAGGGGCCAGAACGACTCCTGCCCTGTTCCATCTGGAAGGGGCGCGACCCTGAACCGACGCGAGACGACACGATGACCCCGCAACTCGTTCGCGAGCATCGTGGCCGATCCGTTCGCGAAGCGCTCTGACCACCGCTTCCGCATGTCGCGGAGGGGCTCGCGCTCGCGCTTTCGCTGCTCGCGCGACAGACCTTGTTCGGCAATGCGGGCGACATCGGCTTCGATGACGACGCGGGATGTCTCCGCGTCGGCATGATCCAGTGCGGCCGTCATACCCGCCTCTGGGTGGAGGTCCGTCCACCGCAACGTCACGTGCTACGCCTGCTCATCGGCGTCGCGGCCGGGCAGCCGGTGGTAACCATCCGTTCGATCGTACGGGCCAGAGGCAACGGGTCGCCCGTCTGTGCGCAGCTCACACTCCTCCCAGACGGTGGCCTCGACGAGCGCTCCGAGGTAGCGGAGCAGAGTTGTGCGGCGGTTTCGAGCGCGGGCGACCAGGTCATCCCAGTCACTGCTCGAGACGTCGATCCGTAAGTAGATCCGCTCACGGGTGGTCTGGCGGCGCCTCGTCTGGCTGAGCCGGGCGATCGCGCCCTCGTCGAGCGGTGTGGCCAGGTGATCGCGGACGACCTGGCCGACGTACTCGCCCAGACCGACGGCGAGCTGCCTGGCGATCTCCTTCGCTCGGCGCCAGGCCTCGCTGTCCACCTCGACGCGCACCGGACGCTGGGATCGGCGGCCTGCCTCGCGGTGCTGCCAGTAGGTGCCCGCCTCGCGCCGGCGGCGCGCCGCTTCGCACGTGGCGATCTGCTCGCGCAGCCGCTTGGCTGCCTCGGCCGTCGCCCACTCCTCATCGAGCACGCGTAGGACTTCGCGCACCAGGCGGCGGCGTTCGCGTCGATGCAGGAGTGCCTCCGACGCAGCCTCTACCCACCGCACCACGACCTGGGGCTCGAGATCACGGAGGGGCGGCGCAACCGGCATGACGAGCGTCTGGTCAAGGATCTCCATCAGGTCGGCGGCGGTCGGCTGTTGCCGCCCTCCTTCGCCGGTGGGACTGCTTCCGCTGCTTCCGCTCTGCGGAAGCGGCAAGTCTGTGTGGTTGCATGAAGGGAGCGTTGAGGGCGTCGGCGAAGGATCGTGGCCGGGCTGATGAACGCGGCGGGTTGGGTCGTGCGGATGGGCCGGAGTGGCGCGGACGAGGTCGTTGACGAGGGGCGTGAGGAGTGATCGGAGGCGCTGATTTTTCTCCTGGTCGCTGAGCCTGCGGTCGTCCCCTGCCTTGCTCCGCCCAATCTCGTGATCGCTCATGGTCCACCTCCACGGGTCGAGGGCTCCTAGACGATCTACGTGCCTCCAGACGCCCGATTCGCGACGGGTTTCCTGGCACACTGATGCTCGGCTCGGAGCCGGCTGCGGCTCTCTCCTGGTCCTTGACGCGGGGAGATCCCATGAGCGCACTCGTAAGCCAGCTGCTGCGTCGTGCCCGAGGGGCCGACGAGCGAGCCAAGGAGCTGAAGCATCAGGCGGGCGAGTACGTCGCACTCGCCCGTGACGCTGGCGCTACCTGGGCCGACGTGGGTGCCGCCTTCGGCATTACCCGTCAGTCGGCTTATCAGCGCTTCGCGGCGGTGGCCAGAGGGCGCTCAACAAGATCGGTGACCGCCCGGGGCCGGTGATGAAGGAGTGGAAGCGACGGAAGCTCGATCGTTGAGAGCTCCGTTGAGGTTTCCGTTGAGGGGCGAACTTCACCGTCAGGGCATGACAAGACACCAACGTCAACCGTCCCGATCCCAGCCCGTCTGCAAACGCGTCAAGCCCTCCCCTGCCCGACCGCCGAGCATCAGCCCTCGGGCTGCCGCCGTATTGCTCGCCATGGTGCGAGAAGCCAAGCGCCGGCAGTGCGACCAGCGGTCACCGCTACCGCCCGAGGACGCGGCCTAGGGTCCAACCGATGATCCGCTTCGCCTTCTACGGCCGGGTGAGCACCGAGGACCAGCAGGACCCCGAGTCGTCGAAGCAGTGGCAGCTCCACCGCAGCCGGCAGCTCATCGAGCCCGCCGGCGGGACAGTGGTCGCAGAGTTCTTCGACGTCGCACAGAGCCGGTCGCTGCCCTGGAAGCGCCGGCCGGAGGCGTCGGCGCTGCTCGCCGCGCTCGCGCAGCGTGCCCGCGGGTTCGAGGCTGTCGTGATCGGCGAGCCGCAGCGGGCCTTCTACGGCAACCAGTTCGGCCTCACGTTCCCGGTCTTCACGCACTACGGCGTCGCCGTCTGGGTTCCCGAGGTTGGCGGTGCCATCGATCCCGGCTCCGAGGCGCACGACCTGGTGATGATGCTCTTCGGCGGCATGTCCAAGGGCGAGCGGTCACGCATCAAGACGCGCGTTCGCACGGCGATGAGCGCGCAGGCCGAGATGCAGGGGCGGTTTCTCGGAGGTCGGCCGCCGTACGGCTACCGGCTGGGCGACATCGGACCGCACCCGAACCCAGAGAAGGCGAGTGACGGAAAGCGACTGCATCAGCTCAAGCCCGACCCGGTCACCGCGCCGGTCGTGCGACGGATCTTCGACGAGTACCTGGCCGGCGTGGGCTACCTCGCCATCGCCGAGCAGCTGACCGCCGAAGGTGTTCCGTCGCCGAGCGGCTACGACCGCGAGCGAAACCCACACCGTCACGGCTGGGCATGGGGGAAGTCCGCCGTCCGGGCGATCCTCATGAATCCCCGCTACACCGGCTACCAGGTCTGGGCGAAGCAGCGGCGTGAGGAGGTACTCGTCGACGTCGAGGACGTCGGCGCGGGGCACCGGACGGTGATGCGGTGGAACGGTGAGAGCGAGTGGATCTGGTCGGCCGAGCCGGCGCACGAGCCGCTGATCGAACGCGAGGTCTTCGATGCCGTCCAGGTGAAGATGCAAGCGGCGAAGCGTGGACCGCAGGAGCGTCGCCCGAAGCGTACGGATCGGCCGTACCTGCTCCGTGGCCGGCTTCGCTGCCGGCTGTGCGGGAAGCGGCTTCAAGGCAGTTGGCACCACGACGAGCCGTACTACCGCTGCCTATATGCGGCGCAGTACGCGACGGCGAGTGAGTTCCGCCACCCGAAGGCGGTCTATCTCCGCGAACGCGATCTGCTGCCGCACATCGACGATTGGCTCGGGACCATCTTCGACCCGGAGAACATCGATGCCACCTGCGACGCCCTGGTCGAAGCCATTGACACTGACGCGTCAATCGCCGCTCGGGCCGAGGCACAGGCAGCTATTCGGGAGTGCGACCGGAAGCTCGAGCGCTACCGCGTCGCTCTCGACGGCGGCACCGACCCGAAGGTCGTCGGCCAGTGGATCGCCGAGGTCACGCGCGAGCGCCGGGAGGCAGAAGCGATGCTCCGAGCCGCCTCAGCGGACGCCGACGCGGTCCGGATGACCAAGGCGCAGATCCGCGAGGCGGTCGAGGAGATCGGTGGCCTGGTCGGCCTGGTCGGGGTGACCCATCCGAAGCTGCGCACCCGTTCTACGAGGAGATCGGGCTCCGCGCCGTGTACGACCCGCACGAGAAGGTGGTCGAGGCGACTGCGGATCTAGGTGTCCGTATCGCCAGTGTCGGAGGGGCGATTGTCCCCTTGCGGACACGAATCGAGTTGTTGTGAATCTGCAGGTCGTCTCAGGGCTCCGCGAGCCGGCGAAGGGCGCCGGCAATCTCGCCGACATCCTGGTGGCCGACCGTCACGTCGATCACGAAGTCGTGGACGGCATCGTTGTCGATGTGCGTCACCGGGATCCCGTTGATCTCCAGGAAAGTAGCCGTGGCGAGCCAGCCGAGCCGCTTGTTGCCGTCAACAAGGGCGTGGTTCTTGAGGATGGATTGGAGCAGCGCAGCCGCCTTGGTCCAGATGTCCGGGTAGGCGTCCTCACCGAAGGCACTCGTCTGAGGCCGGGCGGCGGCGGAGCCGAGCAGTCCGACGTCGCGGATGGGAGGCGGGTCTCCCAGGAGCCCGGAGGCGAGCTCGATGAGGTCGTCCAGATCCAGGTACTCGACCGGCTCGTTCACTCCCCGAGACGTCGGAGGGCTTCAGCATGGGCAGCCTTCACTCGCTCGGCGGCCTCCGCCACCCGATCCCGATGCTCGCCCCTGGCGACGTAGTCGCGGACGGCTCGCCGAGCCGCGTCCTGCATCGAGATGCCCTCCCGCTCTGCTCGTTGCCGGAGCGCGGCCTGCTCGTCCTCGGTCAGTCGAAGAGTCATAGCCATGCCGGTTATGGTATCACCTTGATACCGCCTGGGGCCGGGGCGATGCATGAGCTTTCCCCTGAGCCTTGGATTCGCGGTCCCGCCGGCCAGCTTATTGCAATGTAGATTGCAATCGCTGGCGGTGGATGCAATACTCATTGCAATGACTCCTGTAAGGAAGGCTCGCTGCTGATGACACGCCAGCTGCCGCCCGTGGACGACGAGGTCTTCGAGGCGCTGCAACGCCTTGCTGAACCGCTCGTCGATGACGTGAACTCGGTCCTGCGTCGACTCCTCGGGATCGATGGCAGCGGAGCCGTTGGCCGCTTGGCCTCGACCGCTCGGGAGCTCGATGCCGAACTGAAAGCCAAGGAGAGGTCACCGACGCCGCGGTCGGCGGCGAGGCTGAGGGGCCGGACGAAGAGCAAGAGGGGTTCGTCGCGACCGCGAGCGGAAAGTGGTTCGCTGCTGCCGGAGCGTGAGTACGAAGAGCCGCTGCTAAGGGCGCTCGTTGCCCGGGGCGGCTCCGCGCCAGCAAGCGAATTGATCGAAGACGTGGGGGCCACGCTCGACCACCGTCTCACGCCTGCCGACCGCGAGGTGCTCGACTCGGGCCTCGTCCGGTGGAAGAACAGGACGCAATTCGTTCGCTTGAAGCTCGTCCAGGCCGGTCTAATCAAGAAGGGCTCCCCGCGGGGCATCTGGGAGATCACACCGGCTGGACGTGAGCGCGTCGAGAGCCTCGGTAGTAATGAGTAGCTCGATGGTCCACGAGACACCGTCGAGGCACGCCGCGCAAGGATCAGAGTGGCTCCCGGTGATCCAGCACGCTCTCCGCCGGCTCGACGGTCGAGCCCATACGATCCTCGCGGAACGAGTCTTCGCAATCGGAGCTTCGATCCCGACACTTCAAGAGCTCGGCGACCGGTTCAACCTCAGCCGCGAACGCGTTCGCCAGATCGAGGCAGCAGCTGTCAAGGAGTTACTACAGCTGAAATCCATCCCGGAGGTGGACGCCGTAATCACGCGGATCCGCTTCGACCTGGGGCTTGTTTTCTCGAGGACGGACCTAGCCGACGCCATCGGCGTTGATCTCAACGCGACCGTGCTCCCGACCGAAGTGCATCTGCTGCTCTTCCTGGCCGGCCCATACCAGGTGGCGGCCGAAACAATGATGTCAGCCAAGTTCGACACCGCTCTCCGTGCTGCCCTCGCCGAGACCGCCTCGGGGCCCGTTCCGCTTGTGGAAGTGCGTCGTTCGATGCGCAGCTTGGGTATCCACGACGATCACCAGCTTCAAGCGCTTCGAGCGCGCCGCGACATCCGTATCGTCGATGAGAAGGTCGTGCCGTGGTCGGGCACGCTCGGAGACAAGGCCGCGGTCGTGCTCGCTCTGAAGCGCCGGCTCATGACAGCCGAGGAGATCCACGAGCACATCGGCGAAGGCTCGCTTACGACGCTCAAGAACTACCTCGGTAGCGAAGATCGGTTTCAGCGGCGGGGTCCCCGCAGGTGGGGGCTGTCGGAGTGGGGCGGTGAACGGTACAAGAGCATCGCCGCCGAGATGGCCGACGAACTTGGGGGGCTGCCACACGGGATGCCGATCGAGCGCCTGAAGCGGATCCTCGACGAGAAGTTCGGGATCGTCGCAGCTTCGGTGGAGATCATGAGCGTGACGCATCCGCGGTTCGTCCGGGACGGCGTCTGGGTTCGCTTGCGGCGTGAGGATGAGCCTTACGTGCCGGATACAGCACTAGAGGAGGCGGGCGACTGCGTCGTCATCGAAGGGGTTTGGGCCTGGAGGCATCTCGTTACGCACGACACCCTCCGCGGGAGCGGACACATCGTCCCGGAGGCGTTCGCCGCGCTGTTGAGGCTCCTCCCCGGAGGCAGGCTCAAGTTCTCATCCGAGTTCGGTGACATCCCGATGTATTGGCCTTCTCAGTCGCCTGGAATCGGATCGCTTCGCCATGTCGCTGAGTCCCTTGGCGCCGCCGAGGGCGACTACTTGTTCGTCGTCGCCTATGACACTGGCCGCCTCGGCTTCCGACTCGTCCGTCAGGTTGACCTGAGCGCGGCCGACGCCGAACAAGAGCTCCTACTTCGGCTGGGTCAGACGAGCGACGACCACGCATGGCTCTCGGCATGCGCGACTGGGATCGGCCTTTCGCCGCACGCGCAGCTTGGTGAGGTCGAGGAGCTACTCGCCGCCCGTGGGGACCGAGATGTGCTCCGATTGTTCGGCGCGGCTCGTCGGCGAGCTCGGGGCGGCTGACGATGGCAAAGCTCGGCGGACGCCCGCGCAAGATCCTTGAGGCGCTTTATGCCCTCTCGCCGGACGGGCCTCGCCTTATGACGTATGAGGACATCGTCGTCAAGGCGTGGGAGTTGTACCCGGATGACTTCGGGCTTCGCGGTTACTCCGATCGCTTTCCCGACGCGAGCGACATTCACGTTTCCCTTTACAAGGAACTGAAGTCCGGCGGCCTGGTCGCGACAGGTCCGACACGCCAGAAGAAGTTCAAGCTGACCAACGCTGGCTGGGATCTCGCGGCGACGTTGTTCTCGGACGCGGATACCCAGGGCCCAGCATCAACAGGCCGGATGAGTAGGAGTGGTAGCCAGGAGTTGCAGCACCTCGAGCGGGCGACGGCTACCCAGCTCTTCCTCGCCGGCCAGACGGACGACATCCTGGACACAGACTTCTTTGCGTTCTATCGCACGAGCGTGCGTGCGCCCGCCCGCGACTTCGAGAGCCGGCTTGCTCAGACACGTCGTGCGCTCGACGAAGCCGTGACGACGGACACACCCGGAGCGAAGGAACTCGTCGCCGTGGACGAGTTCCTCCGAGACCGGTTCGCCGACATCATTGCCCGGAAGACCTCAAGGGGCCCCGACGATGACTGACTTTGCAATTGCGCATCAGGAAGCCGAGATGGACAAGGAGCGCGTGCTCGACCTTCTCGGCGCACAGTTCCAAGGGAAGTACGCTGCAGGCGCCGCAGAGTGGCTCAAGAACGCGTACGACCAGGCCGTTCGCATGGATGAGCCAGGCGTCCCGTTCATCGTCATGCACGTCGAGACCCCGACGTCGCGTGCCGGCACGGATGGCGTGATGGAGTGCATCGACTTCATCGGAGCGACCTACGAGGAGATAGACGAACACCTCAAGCGGTGGGGTTCAGACGTCGCCGCAAGCCGCGGCCGTGCCGACTTCGCCGGCTTTGGCGGGCACGGAAACGGCGGCAAGTTCCACATGCGGGAGAACTTCAAGCGATCAGAGTTCATCACCTACCGCGACGGGCGCATCACGGTCTTCGGATTCGACGAGAGCAAGCAATACGGCTTCGACGAACGCTACCGAGGCGCCACGGTCTCACCGGACCGAGCGCGAGCGATCGCCGGGCTCGCCCCGACTTGCGGCGACCTGCCTGATGCGGTTCGACCCGCCGTGGCCTCCGACGACCCGCAGATGTGTCATTTCACAATCGTACGAGGACGAGGGTTGCGTCATCCCGCACAATGGAGCCGGAGTGAGGCCTTCGAGTTGAAGCTCCTCGCGGATCCGCAGGCAAAGCAAGTCCTCGAACGAGCACATGTCGCGTTCTCTGACGGTGACAGGATCATTGACCCTCTCCGTCTCCCCGCGATCCCCGATCGACCGGGTTACGAGGAGGGCCGATCGTATGACCTGCCAGCCGAGCTGAAGAGCGGGGATGACGTCTTCACCCTCACCGACAAGCCAAAGGCTGGTGAGCTAACGCTTCGTGTTGCCTTCGACCCATTTACACGCCGCGATCCGACTCATGCGATCGACGTCAAGGGACGTAACGGCCTGATCATCGCCAGCTATCGGGTCGGCGAACTGCCAATCCGGAACCGAGCAGGCGCCGACTTCATCTACGGAGCGCTCGACGCTCCGGTGCTTGAGGATCACGGGCTGAAGACCAACGACCGTGTCCATCTCGTAGCGAACCCTATGACCGACGCGATCCTCGAGTGGGTTGCGTTACGCATAGATGATCTCTCCGACGAGCTGGCCAAGGAGGAGAACGCAAAGCGACGGGCTCGGGAAGAAAACGAGAACCAAGCGCTGTCAAACCGCTTGAACCGCTGGAAGAACAAGTTCCTTCGCGCCCGCGAGGTGATGGTGAGCGTGGGTAAGGGCGAAGGCGCAGGCGAAGGCGGCACGGGTGGTGGCGGCGCCGGCGGCCCGGGCGAGTTCCATGACAAGAAGGGCGGATCCGGCGGTGGAGGTGGCGGCGGCGGCGCGGGTTCGGGCGGCAGTGGCACGCAGACTGGCGGTGGTGGTGCCGGTGACAAGAAGAAGAGCGTGCCGCGCTTCCCAGAGATTCGGATCTCCGGATACGACCCTGACCCCGACTCTGGCGAGGTGTTCACTCTCCATCCTCGTCAGCCGGTGGTGTACCAGCGGACCCATGATGTCGAGGCCAACCTGTGGTGGATCAACGCGCAGCGCCCACTCGCCGAGCGGATGCTCCAGGACGAGGGCGCCAAGAGCGCGAGATGGCGTGACTACGTCTTCAGCCGTTTCGTCGAAGTGATCCAGGCATACGACGTGCGGGCGAACTGGGACGGCACCACCGACATCTCCGAGTACCTGTGGGAACTCCTCGGGACGATCCAGGATTCGGCAGCAGTCGATCTCTCCGACATCCTGTTCACAGCGGACGCGGACTGACGGGCCGTGAGGGCCCGCTCAGGGTGCGCCCAGACAACGTCGCGCGGAGCCGAGGGCTCGCACCAAGGGTTTCCACCGTCTCCTCGAGCGTGCAGGCGTCCTGGACGATCGGGCGGCCACAGTGTGGCGTCCTTCTAAGCCTTGAAAGTAGAAGACGACTTCTCGCGGACGCGGCGTCCTCCTGCTCGAACCTTGCCCGCCACTCGGGACGCCCGGTGGGGTTGACGGGGCCCCCGGAAAGTGGTCCACCAACTGTGGGAGTCCGACGCCCAGGATCTGGGCATGAAGGGACTGACCACGATGAAGCGACACCGCCACACCCCCGAGCAGGTCGTGCGCAAGCTCCGCGAGGGTGAGCGGCTGCTCAACGACGGCAAGGACCTCACCGAGGTGCTCCGCCACCTCGAGGTGTCCGAAGCCACCTGGAACCGCTGGCGCAACCAGTACGGGGGCATGAAGGCCTCCGAGGCCAAGCGCCTGCGGGAGCTCGAGTCGGAGAACGGTCGGCTGAAGCGCCTGCTGGCCGACGCTGAGCTGGACAAGGCCACGCTCAAGGAGCTGGCCGAGGGAAAATGGTGACCCCGAAGCGCCGCCGCAGGGCCGTCGTGGTCCTACAGGAGCGCTTCGGGGTCTCCGAACGCCGGGCCTATCGAGTGGTGGGCCAGCAGCGCTCCACCCAGCGCAAGCCGTGCCGGCCTCGTCCGGCCGAGGAGGACAAGCTGCGTCGCCGTCTGCGAGACATCGCCCGCCGCCATCCTCGCTGGGGCTGGAAGGCGGCCCATCGCCTCCTTCGCCGAGAGGGCTGGGTCATCAACCGCAAGCGCACGCAGCGCCTGTGGAGGGAGGAGGGCCTGCGCCGACCCCAGCACTGCCACAAGCGCCGCCGGACCCACGCCAGCACCGCGGAGCGCCGGAGGGCTGAACATCCCAATGACGTGTGGGCCCTGGACTTTCAGTTCGACGAGACCGCCGATCAGAGGAGGCTCAAGCTGTTGAACATCGTCGACGAGCACAGCAGTGAAGCCCTGGCCATGCGGGTGGGGCGATCCTGCGACGCCGATGAGGTGGTGGCCACCATCGAGGCCCTGGTGGCCGAGCGAGGCGCACCGGCGCATCTGCGCATGGACAACGGACCCGAGCTCGTGGCCTGGGCCCTTCGGGAGTGGTGCCGCCTGGCCGGCACCGGGACCATCTACATAGAGCCCGGCTCACCGTGGCAGAACCCCTACGTCGAGTCGTTCAACGGCCGGGTGCGAGACGAGCTGCTCAACACCGAGGAGTTCGGCTCCCTCGCCGAGGCGCAGGTCCTCATCGAGGCCTGGAGGATCGAGTACAACACCTACCGGCCTCACTCGGCCCTCGATGGGCTCACCCCCGCCGAGTACCAAACAAGATGGGAGGTCGACGATCAATTCGTCGGCACTCCCAACCCATCCCCGGACCTTCCGGCGCCTCTACGGGCGTCCTAGAGGCCGGGTGTCACCCATGGACCACTCTCATAGCGGGTGGACCACCAAACGGGGTCCCGTCAGGGTGCTGAACATCATCCGCTCCCGGCGCTGCCAGGTCGCTCGCGCGCGACGGACTCGATCCGATCTGCCGCGTCGACGATCGTCTCGTGCTCCCACACGCGCACCACCTCCCAACCCGCCCATCGCAATCGAGCATCGGTGTCACGATCACGCTTCACGTTCGCCTCAAGCTTCGCGACCCACCAGTCGCGGTTGGCCTTCGGGACCGTGGCGTGATCCGGGCAGCTGTGCCAGTAACACCCGTCCACGTAGACAGCGACTCGTGCGCGGCTGAAGACCATGTCGGCTCGACGAGGAAGCCCACTGATGGGTGCAAGGTCGACTCGGTACCGCAATCCTCGACGCCACAGTTCTCGGCGGAGGGCGAGTTCGGGCTTCGTGTCCCGGCCGGCCTGACGCTGCATCCGAAGTCGGATCTCCTCCGACGACGCTGCTGGCCGCCCCGGACGCACAGGCTCAGGCGCCAAACAGTTCCTCGTTCATGAAGCGGACGTGCTCGGCGACATCCTCTAGGAAGCCATCCATGAACCGAAGGCTTCCACGCTGCGCACGCGAAAGGAAGCCCCCAGCGCCTCGCGCAGACACAGGTGTCGCGCGCAGGAGATCCATCACTTCCGCGAGATGACGGTATGGCTGGTGTGTGGGCCACATCGACACGTCAACCGCCCACGCCTTGCCGGAGGCCCCGAACGCGGCGTTGGGCCATCGGTCGCCCGACTGAACCGCCGCTCCCTCGAGGAATGGCTCTCCCGGATCGGCCAATCGCCGACCAAACCACGTCGACACGCCGACGGTGACGGCGTTACCGATCAACTTCCAGCGGGTCCCACGCCGCTTGGTGACCAGCTCGGCCGGCTCGGTCCACCCAGGTTCGAATCCCTGTAGTTCCTCGGCATCTTCGATCGCGGGAGTGACCAGACGGAGACCGAGCTGGTTGTTCGGCGCCCATATTGCCGGCGGCGAGGGTATGCCGATCGTGGACCCGCCCTTGAGCGTAGGCACCGCGTCCTTCGCCCATCCGAGGCCGCGCAGCCCCTCGGTCCAGTAGAACCCGAAGCACGCGTCGCTGTAACGCTCGGCGTCCGGCTCACCCGCATCATCGGCGAACAGCACTGCCCGTGGATCGATTTCCCTTGCTGCCACGAAGATGACGCGCTGGCGCCGCTGAGGGACTCCCGTAAAGCGAGAGTCGACGAGACGATAGGCCCAGCGGTAGCCGAGGGCCTCAAGTTCCGCAACGAGGTACCGCATGGCCTTGCCCCCGTCGAGAACGAGCATGTTCCGCACATTCTCGAGGAGCAGTACAGGGGCCTTGGTGCGCTTCAGAAGACGGAACACCTCGGCGACGAGGCCGGACGCGTTGCCCTGGATCCCTTTCGTCCGCCCCGCCTGAGAGAGGTCGGTGCACGGGAAGCCCGCCGTGACCACGTCGACCTTCGGCAGCGACCGTAGATCCCTGACGTCCCCCACCATTGGCACGTCCGGGAAACGCTCGCCGAGAACGGCGACTGCTGGATCCCAGTTCTCGCAGAGGAGTTCGGTATGTCCGCCGACCTTCTCGAGGCCGCGCTCGATGCCACCGATTCCGGCGAACAGCGCGGCGACCGTGAACCCGGCGACGTTACCCACGGGACCCAAATTACATCGATGAAACTCAGCATCGAGGCCATCCCGTCCCAAGGATGCAAAGAGGGACTTCTGAAGCGATACAGCGCCACATCGGGCCATGGGGCTACCCCCGTCGATCTCGCCTCGTCACACGAGGGCCTCCATCGCGGGGCGGCCGCGCCGCTGCTGCCCGAGAGCTCGACTCCAGTCGATCGCCGACCGCGAGATACCCGCGGCCGGAACGAGGCTGAGCTGACAATAGGTCGTCGCCCCCCTCATAGGCGCGGATCTCGGCGATCAGCCCAAGCCGTGGTTACAGTCCGCCTCCGTGGCCATGGACGAGGAGTTCGACGAGCGGTTGCGCTCCTCGGCTCTCGCCCACCTCCGGGCCGTCCAACTGCGCACCGGCGGACCGGTGCGACACGAAGACGTGGCGGGCTTCGTGCTCGACGGCGAGCGAATCCCTCTCATGGACATCCAGAGGGGCATCCGAAAGCCGCGCATGCTCGATGCGGCGTTGAGCTTCAGGACGGTGTTCGCCTCTAGCCCGGACCAGCGGCCTTATGCCGATGAACGCGGGGTCGACGGCTACCAGCGGTACAAATGGCGTGGGAGGAACGCGAGCCACCCGGAAAACGTCGCCCTTCGCAAGGCCATGGAACGCCAGCTCCCTCTCATCTGGTTTCAAGGGCTCGCTCCGGGCCTGTATCTACCGGTGTTCCCGGTGTGGCTCGTCGCCGAAGAGCCAGAGCAGCACCAGTTCGTCGTTGCGCTGGACCCAGAGCAGCTTCACACGTGGGGAGACACCCACGACGCCGTCGTGATCGAGCTGCGCCGCGCCTATGCCGACCGCATTGTCAAAGAACGTCTGCAGCAGCCAGTGTTCCGAGCTCAAGTGCTGGCCGCCTACGAGAACCGCTGTGCCTTCTGCCGTCTACGGCATCGCGAGCTCCTCGACGCGGCCCACATCCGGAACGACTCACTCGGCGGAGAACCAGTCGTGACTAACGGCATCGCAATGTGCAAGATCCACCACGCCGCTTTCGACACCATGCTGATGGCCGTCCGGCCGGACTACGCGATCGAGGTACGCCCCGACGTTCTCGTCGAGGAGGACGGCCCCACGCTGACGTATGCGCTTCAGCGGCTGCACCTAGAGCGGATCGAGCTTCCCCGCCAACGAGCAGCTCGCCCGAACCGCGAACTCCTCGAGGAGCGCTACGAACGGTTCCGGATGGCCGGCTGATGCGGCTGAGCGACGAACCGCAGCTACTCCTCGAGCGCGATCTCGTCGATCTCGCCAGCCTCTTCGGCGAGCACGACGTCCTCGAGCGCTGTCGGCTCCTCGCCCTCGGCGAGCTCGTCTTCGGCATCGCCGTATGCGTCGCTCGCCGCAGTCCCACCGATCGCTCCGGCGAGCATGCGGTCGGCCAGCTCGGCGAGGGTGAGTGTTCTTTCGACGGGAGGCAGCTCCCTGCGGGGAGGTGGTCGATCGACGGGAAAGAAGCGGACGACTCCCCTTCCGATCCCTCGTTCGCTCGACACGCCGCCTCCGGGCGCATAGAGCCCGACCGCAGCGAAGTCACACCTTGCGGACTGTGACGCGTCTGCTGGGTCGCGATCCGAACGCCGACGGAGTTCGAGGACCGTGTGCGCGAATGACGACTGCCCGGGTCCCTTATCGAAGCACGCGTCGATCGGCAGGAAGAAGATCCCTGCCATGAAGGCGCGAGGGAGATGGCGGTGCACCGTCGTCATCTCATCGGCCAACTCGTACAGGCGCCCGGTCAGGTTCTTGTCGAAGTTCCCGCCCTCGTCGTCTCGGAAGTTCAATCCCTTGAGCGACGCGCCGAGCTGGAGGCCCACGAGCTCTCTGGCGACCACTACGTCGATCCGCTTGCCACTCCGATAGCCCAGGGGCCAGAACGACTCCTGCCCTGTTCCATCTGGAAGGGGCGCGACCCTGAACCGACGCGAGACGACACGATGACCCCGCAACTCGTTCGCGAGCATCGTGGCCGATCCGTTCGCGAAGCGCTCTGACCACCGCTTCCGCATGTCGCGGAGGGGCTCGCGCTCGCGCTTTCGCTGCTCGCGCGACAGACCTTGTTCGGCAATGCGGGCGACATCGGCTTCGATGACGACGCGGGATGTCTCCGCGTCGGCATGATCCAGTGCGGCCGTCATACCCGCCTCTGGGTGGAGGTCCGTCCACCGCAACGTCACGTGCTACGCCTGCTCATCGGCGTCGCGGCCGGGCAGCCGGTGGTAACCATCCGTTCGATCGTACGGGCCAGAGGCAACGGGTCGCCCGTCTGTGCGCAGCTCACACTCCTCCCAGACGGTGGCCTCGACGAGCGCTCCGAGGTAGCGGAGCAGAGTTGTGCGGCGGTTTCGAGCGCGGGCGACCAGGTCATCCCAGTCACTGCTCGAGACGTCGATCCGTAAGTAGATCCGCTCACGGGTGGTCTGGCGGCGCCTCGTCTGGCTGAGCCGGGCGATCGCGCCCTCGTCGAGCGGTGTGGCCAGGTGATCGCGGACGACCTGGCCGACGTACTCGCCCAGACCGACGGCGAGCTGCCTGGCGATCTCCTTCGCTCGGCGCCAGGCCTCGCTGTCCACCTCGACGCGCACCGGACGCTGGGATCGGCGGCCTGCCTCGCGGTGCTGCCAGTAGGTGCCCGCCTCGCGCCGGCGGCGCGCCGCTTCGCACGTGGCGATCTGCTCGCGCAGCCGCTTGGCTGCCTCGGCCGTCGCCCACTCCTCATCGAGCACGCGTAGGACTTCGCGCACCAGGCGGCGGCGTTCGCGTCGATGCAGGAGTGCCTCCGACGCAGCCTCTACCCACCGCACCACGACCTGGGGCTCGAGATCACGGAGGGGCGGCGCAACCGGCATGACGAGCGTCTGGTCAAGGATCTCCATCAGGTCGGCGGCGGTCGGCTGTTGCCGCCCTCCTTCGCCGGTGGGACTGCTTCCGCTGCTTCCGCTCTGCGGAAGCGGCAAGTCTGTGTGGTTGCATGAAGGGAGCGTTGAGGGCGTCGGCGAAGGATCGTGGCCGGGCTGATGAACGCGGCGGGTTGGGTCGTGCGGATGGGCCGGAGTGGCGCGGACGAGGTCGTTGACGAGGGGCGTGAGGAGTGATCGGAGGCGCTGATTTTTCTCCTGGTCGCTGAGCCTGCGGTCGTCCCCTGCCTTGCTCCGCCCAATCTCGTGATCGCTCATGGTCCACCTCCACGGGTCGAGGGCTCCTAGACGATCTACGTGCCTCCAGACGCCCGATTCGCGACGGGTTTCCTGGCACACTGATGCTCGGCTCGGAGCCGGCTGCGGCTCTCTCCTGGTCCTTGACGCGGGGAGATCCCATGAGCGCACTCGTAAGCCAGCTGCTGCGTCGTGCCCGAGGGGCCGACGAGCGAGCCAAGGAGCTGAAGCATCAGGCGGGCGAGTACGTCGCACTCGCCCGTGACGCTGGCGCTACCTGGGCCGACGTGGGTGCCGCCTTCGGCATTACCCGTCAGTCGGCTTATCAGCGCTTCGCGGCGGTGGCCAGAGGGCGCTCAACAAGATCGGTGACCGCCCGGGGCCGGTGATGAAGGAGTGGAAGCGACGGAAGCTCGATCGTTGAGAGCTCCGTTGAGGTTTCCGTTGAGGGGCGAACTTCACCGTCAGGGCATGACAAGACACCAACGTCAACCGTCCCGATCCCAGCCCGTCTGCAAACGCGTCAAGCCCTCCCCTGCCCGACCGCCGAGCATCAGCCCTCGGGCTGCCGCCGTATTGCTCGCCATGGTGCGAGAAGCCAAGCGCCGGCAGTGCGACCAGCGGTCACCGCTACCGCCCGAGGACGCGGCCTAGGGTCCAACCGATGATCCGCTTCGCCTTCTACGGCCGGGTGAGCACCGAGGACCAGCAGGACCCCGAGTCGTCGAAGCAGTGGCAGCTCCACCGCAGCCGGCAGCTCATCGAGCCCGCCGGCGGGACAGTGGTCGCAGAGTTCTTCGACGTCGCACAGAGCCGGTCGCTGCCCTGGAAGCGCCGGCCGGAGGCGTCGGCGCTGCTCGCCGCGCTCGCGCAGCGTGCCCGCGGGTTCGAGGCTGTCGTGATCGGCGAGCCGCAGCGGGCCTTCTACGGCAACCAGTTCGGCCTCACGTTCCCGGTCTTCACGCACTACGGCGTCGCCGTCTGGGTTCCCGAGGTTGGCGGTGCCATCGATCCCGGCTCCGAGGCGCACGACCTGGTGATGATGCTCTTCGGCGGCATGTCCAAGGGCGAGCGGTCACGCATCAAGACGCGCGTTCGCACGGCGATGAGCGCGCAGGCCGAGATGCAGGGGCGGTTTCTCGGAGGTCGGCCGCCGTACGGCTACCGGCTGGGCGACATCGGACCGCACCCGAACCCAGAGAAGGCGAGTGACGGAAAGCGACTGCATCAGCTCAAGCCCGACCCGGTCACCGCGCCGGTCGTGCGACGGATCTTCGACGAGTACCTGGCCGGCGTGGGCTACCTCGCCATCGCCGAGCAGCTGACCGCCGAAGGTGTTCCGTCGCCGAGCGGCTACGACCGCGAGCGAAACCCACACCGTCACGGCTGGGCATGGGGGAAGTCCGCCGTCCGGGCGATCCTCATGAATCCCCGCTACACCGGCTACCAGGTCTGGGCGAAGCAGCGGCGTGAGGAGGTACTCGTCGACGTCGAGGACGTCGGCGCGGGGCACCGGACGGTGATGCGGTGGAACGGTGAGAGCGAGTGGATCTGGTCGGCCGAGCCGGCGCACGAGCCGCTGATCGAACGCGAGGTCTTCGATGCCGTCCAGGTGAAGATGCAAGCGGCGAAGCGTGGACCGCAGGAGCGTCGCCCGAAGCGTACGGATCGGCCGTACCTGCTCCGTGGCCGGCTTCGCTGCCGGCTGTGCGGGAAGCGGCTTCAAGGCAGTTGGCACCACGACGAGCCGTACTACCGCTGCCTATATGCGGCGCAGTACGCGACGGCGAGTGAGTTCCGCCACCCGAAGGCGGTCTATCTCCGCGAACGCGATCTGCTGCCGCACATCGACGATTGGCTCGGGACCATCTTCGACCCGGAGAACATCGATGCCACCTGCGACGCCCTGGTCGAAGCCATTGACACTGACGCGTCAATCGCCGCTCGGGCCGAGGCACAGGCAGCTATTCGGGAGTGCGACCGGAAGCTCGAGCGCTACCGCGTCGCTCTCGACGGCGGCACCGACCCGAAGGTCGTCGGCCAGTGGATCGCCGAGGTCACGCGCGAGCGCCGGGAGGCAGAAGCGATGCTCCGAGCCGCCTCAGCGGACGCCGACGCGGTCCGGATGACCAAGGCGCAGATCCGCGAGGCGGTCGAGGAGATCGGTGGCCTGGTCGGCCTGGTCGGGGTGACCCATCCGAAGCTGCGCACCCGTTCTACGAGGAGATCGGGCTCCGCGCCGTGTACGACCCGCACGAGAAGGTGGTCGAGGCGACTGCGGATCTAGGTGTCCGTATCGCCAGTGTCGGAGGGGGGACTTGAACCCCCACGCCCTTGCGGGCACTAGCCCCTCAAGCTAGCGCGTCTACCTATTCCGCCACTCCGACGAAGCGCCGGCCTCGACGGCCGGGAGGACCGCGACTCTACCCTGCCGGTGACGGCGGACCCGCCGCTCAGCCGACCCGAACCTGGGTGGCGTCGAAGCCGCCGTAGCTGTTCAGCTTCACGCCTTTGGCCCGCTTGGAGATCACCGAGTGGACGTTGAACTGGGCGATGGGCACGACCGGCAGCTGCTCCATGACCGTGCGCTCGATGTCCTGGTACAGCTGGGCTCTCCGGCCGGGGTCGCCCTCGGCTCGGGCCGCCCTGATCATGGCGTCCACGGCGGGGTTGCTGAAGTTGGTGAGGTTGTCGAGCGAGTCGGTGCCGAACAGCGGGGGGAGGATGGCGTCGGGCGACGGGTAGTTGGCGATCCAGCCCAGGCGGAACAGCTCCGGCTCATTGGAGACGGCGAACCCGTCGTAGTCGCGGGGCGCCTTCGGGCGCAGATCGACCTTGATGCCCACCTCCGCCAGGCTGGCCTGGATGGCCTTGGCGATGGCGTCCTGAGTGGCGTCGTCGTCGTAGTCGAGGGCGACCGGTGGCGGCGGCCCTCCCTTGAAGACCTCCTGCACGAGAGCTCTGGACCGCGCCGGGTCGTGAGCGCAGCGCTCACATACGTACTCCTTGCTGCCAACCCCGTCGAGCACCGTGCTGTCCGTGGGTCGCACCGTGCCCTGGTAGATCGCGGTCACGATGGCTCGGCGGTTGATGCCGCGCACGATGGCCTCCCGGAACCGTCCGTCGGCGAACTTGGGGTTCTTCATGTTGAAGCCGTAGAAGAGCTCGGCCAGGTAGGGCCGGAACCCCTGGCGCCCGTAGCGGCGGCCCGCCTCGGTGATGTCGTCGGCGGGCACCCGGACGAAGTCCAAGTCGCCGTTCTCGAACGCCTGGTACGCCAGGCCGATCTCGTCGAAGCGCACGACGTCGATGCCCGCCAGCTTCGTGCTCGTGTTGCGAGCGGGCACGAGCGGCAGCGTCTGCCCTCGCTGGCGCCCCACCTGGAACGGCCCACTGGACACCGGCTCGTCGGTGATGGTCGGTCCGGGGCCTTCGGCCTCGGCCGACTCCTTGGCCACCACGCCGAACAGGGGGCTGCTCAAGGCCGTGGGCAGGAGAGCCCAGGGCTGATCGAGGCTGATGTGGACCACGTTGGGCGCCGGGGCGGTGATGCCCGCCAGGCCCGGAGCGGCGTTCTTGCGGAAGGGGTCGTAGCCGCTGACGAGCTGGAGAACCTCGGCCACCGGCGAGCCCGAGCCGGGACGAGCAACGCGCTCCAAGGTGTACCGCACGTCTTCGGCGGTGATCGGCCGGCCGTTGGAGAACACCGCTCCGGGCCGCAGCACGAAGTCCCACTGCCTCTGGTCCGCAGAGGCCGTCCAGCGTTCGGCCAGAGAGGGCACCGGTTGCAGGGTCGTGGAGTCCACGGCGGTCACCGAGTCGAACAGCTGGTCGGCCACCAGGGCCTGGTCCACCGAGCGGGCCTGGGCCGGATCGAGCGTTGGCACGCGGGTGACGCCGATCCGCAGGACCTTGCCCGGGTCGACCTGCTGGGGCCGCCGGGACTGCGCTGCCTCGCGCTCGCCGCCGAGCGGCAAAGGCGGCAGCAGAAGGGCACCCAGCGCCAGCACGCCCCAGAGGGCCCGCCTCACAGGCCACCTCTAGAGAGGGCACCTCGCGCCATGACCGGCGCGGTCACTGCAGGCGAATGGCCAGGATCACCGTGGTGAAGGCGAACACCACTGCAGCGAAGACCGTGATGCGGTCGAGGTTGCGCTCCACGACCGTGGAGCCAGCCGCCGCGCTGCCCATGCCGCCTCCGAACATGTCCGAAAGCCCTCCCCCACGGCCGCTGTGGAGCAGGATCAGGAGGATCAGCACCAGGGACACCACAACGTGAACGATCACAACGAGCGCGGTCAGCACGTCGATTCGAGGGTAGCAGCCTGTGTTGGCGGTACGCCGGTCGTCAGTCCGACGGCGCCTGGCAGCGCACGATCTTGGAGAAGTCGTCCGGGTCGAGGCTCCCGCCGCCCACGAGCGCCCCGTCGATGTCGGGCTGGTCCATCAGCTCCGCGGTGTTGTCCGGCTTCACCGAGCCCCCGTACTGGATGCGCAGCGCCTCGGCGGCATCGTCGCCGTTGGTCTCGGCCACCAGCACCCGGATGGCCTCGCACATCTCCTGAGCGTCGTCGGCGGTAGCCGTCTCGCCCGTACCTATGGCCCAGACTGGCTCGTAGGCGATCACCATGGCGCCCACCTGCTCGTCGGACACCCCCTCGAGGCCGGCGCGGACCTGGCCCTGCACCTTGTCCTGGGCGTCTCCCGCCTCTCGCTCCTCCATCGTCTCGCCGACGCACATGATGGGCGTCATCCCCGTCGCCAGCACAGCCCGGACCTTCTTGTTGACCATTTCGTCCGTCTCGTCGAAGTGCTGCCGCCGCTCGGAGTGGCCCACTACCACGTAGGTCACGCTGAGCTTGGCCAGCATGGTGGGGCTCACCTCTCCGGTGTAGGCACCGGAGTCCTCCCAGTGGCAGTTCTGGGCGCCGAGGGCGAGGCGGAGCTTGTCGGCCTCTATCAGGGTCTGGATCGAGCGCAGGCCCGTGAAGGGCGGATGCACCGACACGTCCACCGCGTCGAGGACCCTGTCGTCCAGCCTGATGGCCAGCTTCTGCACGACCTGGATGGCCTCCAGGTGGTTGTGGTTCATCTTCCAGTTGCCGCTCATGAGCGGCTTGCGACCCCCGCCGTTCTCGGCCATCAGCTCCCCGCCGACTCACGAAGGGCCTCGAGCCCAGGAAGGTCACCCTGCTCCAGGAACTCGAGCGACGCCCCCCCGCCCGTCGACAGGTGGTCGACCTGGTCGTCCAAGCCGAACTGGGCCAGCGCGCTGGCGCTGTCGCCACCGCCCACCACGGTGAAGCCCTCGGCCTCGGCCACCGCCTCGGCCACCGCCTTCGTGCCCGCCTCGAAGCGCTCGTCCTCGAACACGCCCATGGGCCCGTTCCAGAACACCGTCTTCGCCTTCTTGATCTCCTCGGCGAACTTCTCGCAGGTATCGGGACCGATGTCCATGCCCTTGGAGCCGTCGGGTATGTCCTCGCCCACGGTCTCCACCTCGTCGTCTTCGTTCAAGGCCACGTTGTCGACGGGGATGACGATCTTCTCCGTCTCCAGCAGCTCCTTGCACGCGTCGATCTGGTCCTCCTCGACCAGGGAATCCCCGATGTCGTGGCCCGAGGCCTTCAGGAAGGTGAAGGCCATGGCCCCCCCGATGAGGAGGCGGTCGACCTTGTCCAGGAGAGCCTTGATGATGCCGATCTTGTCGCTCACCTTGGCGCCGCCCAGGATGGCCACGAAGGGCCGTCCCGGGTCCTCGAGGAGGCCACCGAGCTTGTCCACCTCCTTGGTGAGGAGCCGGCCGGCGGCGCTGGGAAGGTGCTTGGGCGGCCCCACTATGGAGGCGTGCGAGCGATGTGAGGCACCGAAGGCGTCGTTCACGTAGAGGTCCTGGCCCTCGATGAGGCGCTCGACGAAGTCTTCGTCGTTGTCCTCCTCGCCCGGGTCGAAGCGAAGGTTCTCCATGAGCTCCACGTCGGGCGCCAGCTCCTTCAGGCGCTCCCGGACCGGGTCCAGCGAGTACTCGTCGTTGGGCTCACCCTTGGGCCTGCCCAGATGCGTACACACCGTCACCTCTGCCCCGTGCTCCGTCAGCCACTCGATGGTGGGGAGGGCGGCCTTGATGCGCATGTCGTCGCCCACCTCACCGTCGGAGATGGGGACGTTGAAGTCGGCTCTGACGAGGACCTTCTTGCCCGACGGGTCGGGGAGATCCTCCAGCTGGGGGATCTCCATGTCTACTTCTGGTTTGCTGCGCCGATGATGAGGCCCATGTCGACGAGCCGGCAGGAGTAGCCCCACTCGTTGTCGTACCACCCCAGCACCTTCACCAGGCTGCCGTTGACGAAGGTGAGGTCGGAGTCAAAGGTGCAGCTCGCCTGGCTGCCCACTATGTCCGACGAGACGATGGGGTCTTCGCTGTACTCGAGGATCTCGGCCAGCGGGCCGTCACTGGCGGCGGCCTTGAAGGCCTCGTTGACCTCTTCGACGGAGGTCTCCTTGTTGAGCACCGCGGTGAAGTCGGTGATGGAGCCGCAGGGCACCGGTACCCGCAGCGCCGTACCGTCGAGCTTGCCCTCCATGTGCGTCAGCACCTGGCCGGTGGCCCGGGCCGCGCCGGTGGAGGCGGGGATGATGTTGTTGGGCGCAGAGCGGGCCCGCCGTAGGTCCTTGTGGGCGAAGTCCTGGAGGCTCTGGTCGTTGGTGTAGGCGTGGGCCGTGGTCATGAGGCCCTTCTCGATGCCGAAGGCGTCATCGAGGACCTTGACCATGGGGACGAAGCAGTTGGTGGTGCACGAGGCGTTCGACGTGACCTTGTCCTCGTCTGGGTCGAAGTCCTCGTGGTTCACCCCGTATACGAAGGTCTTGCTGACCTCCTTGGCCGGAGCGGAGATCATCACGAACGGAGCCCCGGCGTCGATGTGGGCCGAAGCCGAGGGCCCGTCGGTGAATATGCCGGTGGACTCCACGACGAGGTCCACGTCGAGGTCCGACCACGGGATGGCCTTCGGGTCCTTCTCGGCGAAGACCTTGATGTCGCGCCCGTCCACCGATATGCCGTCGTCGGTCACCTCGACGGACTCCTTGAGAATGCCGTAGGTGGTGTCGTACTTGAGAAGGTGAGCGTTGGTGTCGGGTGGCACGAGGTCGTTGATGCCCACGACCTCCATCTCTCCCGAGTTCTGCGCCGCTCGGAAGAAGTTCCGGCCAATCCGTCCGAAGCCATTGACGCCGACTCTTATCGCCATGCCTGTGACCTCCTGATCCGCGGGCTGTGCCTTCGACCCTATCCGAACAGAGTCGAGAGGGCTCGGGCGAGCTTGACGGGGTCGTGAGCCGAGCCGTCCGGTCCGGCCACGTCCGCTTCCACACACGTAACCGAAACGTCACTGATTGGGATGCCGCGCCGATCGCAGAGAACGGCGTCCACCTCCACGCCATGAGCGCTCAGGGCCTCCACGTGGGCAGCGACGTCGTAGCCCTCGGTCTCGGGGACCTGATGGCGCAGGTTGCACACGTACACCTTCCTCGCCCGGGTGCTGGCAAGGGCGTCGCGGAGGGCAGGCACGGCCACGACGGCCAGCACGCTGGTGTACAGCGAGCCCGGACCGAGCACGACCTGCTCGGCACGGCTCAGCGCGTCGAGAGCCTCCGCCGGGGGCTCGGCGTCGGGCGGCACGATCGACACCTTGGAGATGTGGCCGGTGCCCGCCACCGCGACCTGGCCCTCCACCCGGCTCCCGTCGGCTTCGGCCTTGAGCACCACCGGAGTGCACGTCGCCGGGAGAACCCTTCCCGCGGCGCCCACCAGGCGTCCGGCCTCCTCGAGGGCGGCGATGAAGTCACCGGTGCTGGTGGCTAGCCCGGCGATGACCAGGTTGCCGACCGGGTGGCCCTCCAGCTCTCCGGCATCGAAGCGGTGCTCGAAGACCCGTCCCCAGAGCGATCCCGGCTCCCCGAGGGCCACCAGGCAGCGTCGCAGGTCACCAGGGGGAGGGATGCCGAGGGCGTCTCGGAGCCGGCCACTCGACCCGCCGTCGTCGGCACCGCTCACTATGGCGGTGATGTCGCCGGCGTAGTGGCGCGTGGCCTCGAGGGAGGCGGCCAGCCCGTGCCCGCCACCCAGGGCCACCACTCGCGGGCCGAGCCGCGCCCCGTGGGTCATGCAGGCGTCGGCCCGCTCACCGGTAGAGGTCCCTGTGATGCACGCTCGGCTCGAAGCCGTGGGCTCGCATGAAGTCGGCGATCTCCTGAGCCAGCACGACGGAGCGGTGGCGGCCGCCCGTGCACCCCACGGCAATGGTGAGATACGACTTGCCCTCCTTGTCATAGCCGGGGAGCACGAGCTCCAACAGGTCGTCCAGTCGATGCAGGAAGTCCTTGGTGTCCGGCTGGGCCATCACGTATTCGCGCACCGGTGCGTCGAGTCCCGTCTTGGGCCGCAGCTCGTCGACCCAGTGGGGGTTGGGAAGGAAGCGGCAGTCGAGGACGAGGTCGGCCTCCAGCGGGACGCCGTGCTTGTAACCGAAGGACACCACCGACGTCTGCATGCCTCCGGCTGGGTCCGACCCTTCGAACAGCTCGACCACCCGGTCCCGCAGCTGGTGCACGTTCAGCTCGCTCGTGTCCACCACCACGTCGGCTTGGCGCTTG
Source organism: Actinomycetota bacterium (assembly GCA_016781225.1). GTDB lineage: Bacteria > Actinomycetota > Acidimicrobiia > Acidimicrobiales > YB1-3. The sequence continues at coordinate 11,530 of JADDQT010000001.1, read as the reverse complement.
ATCGCCTGCAGCACGTCCCTCTCCCGGGCGATGCCCTCGGCCACGCTGCCCGCGGCGACGGGGTGGCGCCGCCGCGTTCCCTTGAAGCGTCTCACGAGCACGTCGTCGTCGGCCTCCAGGAACAGGACGCCCACGTGGTTGCCGGCGTGCCTCAGCTGCTCGATGGCGGCCGTCAGCTCCTCCACGTACTCGGCTCCTCCCCGCCCGCTGACGAGGACCACCTTCTCCTTCTCACTGCCCGGACGGGCCACCAGCTCGCTGACCTTGGGTATCAGTGCAGGGGGCAGGTTGTCGATCACCAGCCACCCCCGGTCCTCCAGGGTGTCGGCAGCCGTGCTGCGCCCCGCACCCGAGAGCCCGGTGATGATCAGATACTCGGCCACGGGCCAATTGTCACACCCCGACGCCATTCGGTGCGCAGTTGAGACCCAGGAGGGCGTCAAGTGCGCCCTGGCTGCTTCTCGGCCCGCATGAAGAGCAAGCGCGGGATGGTGGCCGCGTCCCGGTACTCCTCGGCGCGGGCCAGGAAGCCGGGGGGCGGCGCCGGTTCCTCCATCCGGGTGACCAGGAGCCCGTGTGCAGCCATGGCGTTCACGTAGCGCGACAGGGGACGGTGGACGAAGGGCAGGAAGACGTCCTTCTCGACCTCTTCGAGCGACGTGTCCTCCTTCAGGTACGGGCCTATGCGCCAGTACTGCTCGTCGATGATGTGGTCGTCGATCCAGCCGCTGCCGGGCGCCTGGAGGAGCGGGTGGTTCAAGAAGAACAGGAAGCGCCCGCCCGGTGCCAGGACCCGGGCCACCTCGGCGATGGCGGTGTCGACGGCGTCGATGTGCTCGAACACCAGGCAGGCCACCACCGCGTCGAACACCCCCGATGCCAGTGGGAGATGGGCCGCCTCCGAGCGGCAGTAGGACGGCCCGCCGCCTCGCTCGCGAGCCACCTGGAGCTGGGCCCACGCCGGGTCCATCCCCATCACCAGGTTGCAGCCCGA
>JADDQT010000001.1:0-10518 GCA_016781225.1 Actinomycetota bacterium | reverse complement strand
CGCCGCCGCCCGCGACAGCTGGCCCTCCCCCGTTCCCACGTCCAGCACCCTGCGAGCGCCGGCCAGGTGTTCGACGACCAGGGGGATGATCTGCTCGACGTACTCGGGGTCGGCACCCTCGGTGAAGGCGTCCTGCCACCAGCGGGCATGCTTCTCCCAGAGGTCCTCGACGCTCACCTGCTGAGCCCGGGGCGCGGACCGGGACCGTGGACCTTCTCGTGCACCGCCCGAGCCACGGCGTCGGGCAGCCACGGCAGTTCCAGCAGGGATTCGAGGGGAGCGGCCTTGACCGCCTTCACGCCTCCGAGCTCGGCCAGGAGCCGCTTCCTCCTCGTCGGGCCCAGGCCCGGGACGTCGTCGAGGGCGCTCTGGGTCATCCGCCGGCCCCGGAGCTGGCGGTGGTACGTGATGGCGAAGCGGTGGGCCTCGTCACGCACGCGCTGCAGGAGGTACAGCGCCTCCGAGTTGCGGGGGATGCGCACAGGGTCGGCACGGCCGGGCAGGTACACCTCCTCGAAGCGCTTGGCCAGGGCCGCCACCGGGATCTCATCCTCCAGGCCCAGGTCCGCCACCACGCGAAGGGCCACGGCGAGTTGGCCCTTGCCGCCGTCCACCAGGAGCAGCTGGGGTGGGTAGGAGAAGCGCCGTCTTCGCTCCTCCGGCTGTCGGCGGCGCTCGACGAGCAGCGCCGTCAGCCGCCTGGTGAGCACCTCCTCCATGGCCGCATAGTCGTCGTTGCCCGGCACCTCCTTCACCTTGAAGCGCCGGTAGTCCCCCTTCTTCGCCAGGCCGTCCTCCATCACCACCATCGAGCCCACATAGTCCGACCCCTGGATGTGGCTCATGTCGAAGCACTCGATGCGCAACGGTGACTGGGGCAGCTCCAGCACGTCCTGCAGGGCGTTGAGGGCGCGGGCCCGGCTGTTGTGGTCCGCCGAGCGCCGCAGGCGATGGCGGACGAACTCCTCCTCGGCATTGCGGGTGACGGTCTCGTGCAGCGAGCGCTTGCTACCCCGCTGCGGCACCCGCACCTCGACCCTCGCCTCTCGCTGGCCGCTCAGCCATTGCTCGATGACCTCGCACTCGTCCGGGAGCTCGGGGACGAGGACCTCCCGGGGCAACGCCAGGGCGCTCTCGGCGTAGAGCTGCTGCAGCACGTTGGCCACGAGTTGGGGCCGTGACAGGTCCTCCACCTTGTCGAGCACGAAGCCCTTCCGCCCCACCACCCGGCCGCGCCTGACGTAGAAGACCTGAACCGCCGCCTCCAGCTCGTCCTCGGCGATGCCGATCACGTCGATGTCGTCCGACCGATCGCTGACCATCTGCTGCTTCTCGATGGCTTTGCGCACCGACCCCAGACGGTCGCGCAGCCGCGCCGCCCGCTCGTAGGCCTGGGCGTCGGACGCCTGGCCCATCTCCTGCTCCAGCCGGCGCACGATGGGCTGGGTGTCGCCCTCCAGGAAGCCGATGAGCTCACTCACGAGGCCTTCGTAGTCCTGGCGCTCGATCTCCTTGACGCACGGCCCGGAGCACTTCTCGATGTGGAACAGCAGGCATGGCCGGCCCTCGCGCTGATGGCGATTGAACTTGTTGTCCGAGCACGTCCGGATGGGAAAGGTGCGCAGCAGCAGGTCAAGGGTCTCCCGGATTGCGTACGCATGGCCGTAGGGCCCGAAGTAGCGCACGCCCTTGCGCTTGTGGCCCCGCATGACCATGGCCCGCGGCCACTCGTCGCCGACGGTGATGGCGAGGAAGGGATAGCTCTTGTCGTCCCGCAGGCGGATGTTGAACCGGGGCCGGTGCTGCTTGATGAGGTTGTACTCCAGCATGAGCGCTTCCACGTCGTTGCTCACCTGGATCCACTCCACGCTGGCGGCCGCCTGCACGATCTGGGCCGTGCGGGGCGGGAGGGCACCGAGGCTGCCGAAGTAGCTGTTCAGGCGTTGGCGCAGCGACTTGGCCTTGCCCACGTAGATGACCCTGCCGTCGCCGTCCTTGAACTGGTAGGACCCGGGGGCGTCCGGGACGGTGCCGGCCGGCGGGCGCTGCAGCACTACATCCCGAGGAGCGGGGCCAAGAACCTCCCGGTATGGCTCTCCGGCGTCTTGGCCACCTTCTCCGGCGTCCCCTCCACCACCACCACACCACCTCCCTCGCCACCCTCGGGGCCGAGGTCGACGAGCCAGTCGGCCGTCTTCACCACATCGAGGTTGTGCTCGATGACCAGGACCGAGTTCCCCTGGTCGACCAGGCGGGAGAGCACGCCGAGGAGCTTGCGGATGTCGTCGAAGTGAAGGCCGGTGGTGGGCTCGTCGAGGATGTACATGGTGTGCCCCGTGGAGCGCTTCGACAGCTCCGAAGCCAGCTTCACCCGCTGGGCCTCGCCCCCCGAGAGCGTGGGCGCGGGCTGGCCCAGCCTCACGTAGCCCAGACCGACGTCCACCAGAGTCCGCATGTGGCGGGCGATCACCGGTTGGTTGGCGAAGAACTCGAGCGCCTTCTCGCAGGGCATGTCCAGCACGTCGGCGATGGTCTTGCCCCTGAAGGTGACGTCGAGGGTGTCGCGGTTGTAGCGGGACCCCTTGCACACCTCGCAGGGCACGTACACGTCGGGCAGGAAGTGCATCTCGATCTTGATGGTCCCGTCCCCCGAGCACGCCTCACACCGCCCTCCCCTTACGTTGAACGAGAAGCGCCCGGGGAGGTAGCCGCGGACCTTGGCCTCGGCGGTCTGGGAGAACAGCTTGCGAACGGCGTCGAACACGCCGGTGTAGGTGGCGGCGTTGGATCGCGGCGTGCGCCCGATCGGCGACTGGTCGATGTTGATGACCTTGTCCAGGTGCTCGACGCCCTCGACGGACTTGTGCCTGCCGGGGACGGTCTTCGAGTGGTACACCCGCTGCATGAGGACCCGATAGAGGATGTCGTTGACCAGGGTGGACTTCCCCGATCCGGAAACACCCGTGACGGCCACGAAGCACCCGAGCGGCAGCTCCACGTCGATGTTCTTCAGGTTGTTCTCCCGGGCACCCCTGATGACGAGCCACTGCTCCCCGGGCTCACGGCGGATGCTCGGGAGGGGGATGGACCTCTTGCCGTTGAGGTACTCCCCAGTGACGGAGCGGTCGCAGGCCAGCAGGTCGTCGACCGACCCGGAGCACACGATCTCACCTCCGTGCTCGCCGGCCCCCGGGCCGATGTCGACGACGTGGTCGGCCACCCGGATGGTGTCCTCGTCGTGCTCCACCACGATCACCGTGTTGCCGAGACGGCGGAGGCACATGAGCGTGTCGATCAGGCGGTGGTTGTCCCGTTGGTGCAGACCGATGGACGGCTCGTCGAGCACGTACAGAACGCCAACCAGGCCGCTGCCGATCTGGCTGGCCAGTCGGATCCGCTGCGCCTCCCCGCCGGCCAGCGTCGCCGCCGAGCGGTTGAGGGTGAGGTAGTCCAGGCCGACGTCGAGCAGGAACTGCATGCGGGAGCGGATCTCCCGTACCACCCGCTCGGCGATCATCTGGTCGCGCTCGGATAGCTGCAACGATTGCAGGGCAGCAGCCGACCGGGCTATGGAGAGCTGGCACAGCTCGAACAGGTTGCGGCCGTCCACGGTGACGGCCAGCGACTCTGGCTTCAGGCGGGCGCCGCCGCATTGTCGGCAGGGCACCTCGCGCATGTAGCCCTCGACCTGCTCACGGGTGTAGTCCGACTCGGCGTCGGAGTGCCGCCGCTGGAGGTAGGGCACCACACCCTCGTAATGGGTGAAGTAGGAGCGCATCCGGCCGTAGCGGTTCTTGTACTGCACGTGCACCTGCTTGGTGCCGGAGCCGTAGAGAACCACCTTGTGGTTGGACTTCTTGAGCTTCCGCCACGGGACTGAGGTGGAGAAGCCGAAAGCCTGAGACACCGCCGCCAGGACCCGGCCGAAGTACTCGGTGCGGCCGCTGGCCCACGGTGCGACGGCTCCCTGCTCGATGCTCAGATCGGGGTTGGGGACCACCAGCTCGGGATCGACCTCGAAGCGCGTACCCAACCCGGCGCAGTGCTGGCACGCGCCGTAGGGCGAGTTGAAGGAGAAGTTCCTGGGGGCCAGCTCGTCGAAGGACAGCCCGCAGCCGGCACAGGCCAGGTGCTGGCTGAAGGTGAGGATCTCCTCCTCCGACTCGCCTTCCTTGGGCACGAGCTGGACCTCGGCCACGCCCTCGGCCAGCCGCAGGGCGGTTTCCAGCGAGTCGGTGAGACGACGCTCGATCCCCTCTCGGCGGACCAGACGGTCGACGATCACCTCGATGGTGTGCTGCTCGTAGCGGCCCAGCTTGGGTAGCTGCGACAGCTCGTGCACCTCACCGTCTATGCGGGCCCGGGCGTAACCCTGCTTGGCCAGCTCCTCGAGCAGGCCCTCGTACTCGCCCTTCCGCCCCCTTACCACCGGTGCCAGCACCTGGAACCGGGCACCCTCGGGAAGCTCGAGGATGCGATCCACGATCTGTTGGGGCGTCTGGCGGGCGATGACCTGGCCACAGCTCGGGCAGTGGGGCACGCCTATGCGGGCGTAGAGCAGGCGCAGGTAGTCGTAGACCTCGGTGATGGTGCCGACGGTGGAGCGAGGGTTGCGGCTGGCCGACTTCTGGTCGATGGAGATGGCGGGCGACAGCCCCTCGATGAAGTCCACGTCGGGCTTGTCCATCTGGCCCAGGAACTGGCGGGCGTAGGCCGAGAGCGACTCCACGTAGCGCCGCTGCCCCTCGGCGTAGATGGTGTCGAAGGCGAGCGACGACTTACCCGACCCCGACAGGCCGGTGAAGACGATGAGCCGGTCCCGGGGCAGCTCCAGGGACACGTTCTTCAGGTTGTGCTCCCGAGCCCCCCGAATTACAAGCGTGTCAGCCATCGGCCCCGAGGATAGCGGCGCTCACACGACCTCCTTGAGCTCTCGCTTCAGGTCGTTGATCTCGTCGCGGAGACGGGCCGCGTACTCGAAGCGCAGGTCGGCGGCGGCCTCGTGCATCTCCTCCTCCAGGGTGCGGATGAGCCGTCCCAGCTCGTCGGTGGGCAGCTCGGCGAAGTCGCTTCGGTCCCGCTTGCGCGAGCGGCGACCCGACCCGGGTACCGGCGCCCCCTCCTTGGGACGAAGGTGCTCGAGGATGTCGGTGACGGCCTTGCGTATGGTCTGGGGGTCGATCCCGTGCTCGGCGTTGTACGCCTGCTGCCGCTGACGCCGGCGCTGGGTCTCGGATATTGCCCGTCGCATGGAGTCGGTCACCTGGTCGGCGTACATCACGACCTGGCCCTCCACGTTGCGGGCTGCTCGTCCCATGGTCTGTATGAGCGAGGTCTCGCTGCGGAGGAAGCCCTCCTTGTCGGCGTCGAGGATGGCCACGAAGGTCACCTCGGGCAGGTCCAATCCCTCCCGCAGCAGGTTGATGCCCACCAGGACGTCGAACTCTCCCAGGCGGAGGTCGCGCAGGATCTCGATGCGCTGGATGGTGTCCACGTTGGAGTGCAGGTACCTGACACGCAGTCCCATCTCGAGGAGGTAGTCGGTGAGGTCCTCGGCCATCTTCTTGGTGAGGGTCGTGACGAGGGCCCTGCCACCGCGCTCGACCTTCTCGTTCACGGCCACGATGAGATCGTCGATCTGTCCCTTGGTGGGCTTCACCACGATCTCGGGGTCCACCAGGCCAGTGGGGCGCACGATCTGCTCCACCACCTGGGTCGACTCGGCCACCTCGTAGGGCGAGGGAGTGGCCGAGAGGAAGATGCACTGGTTGACCCGCTCGTAGAACTCGTCGAAGCGAAGCGGCCGGTTGTCCGCCGCCGATGGAAGGCGGAACCCGTGGTCGATCAGCGTCTCCTTACGGGACCGGTCCCCCTCGTACTGGCCGTGGAGCTGCGGGACAGTGACGTGTGACTCGTCGAGGACGAGGAGGAAGTCGTCGGGGAAGAAGTCCATGAGGGTATGAGGCGGCTCGCCGGCGGCCCTGCCGTCGATGGGCCGGCTGTAGTTCTCGATGCCGCTGCACACACCGACCTCCGCCAGCATCTCCAGGTCGTACTGGGTGCGCATGCGCAAGCGCTGGGCCTCGAGCAGCTTGCCCTCGCGCTCGAAGAAGGCCAACCGCTCCTGCAGCTCGGCCTCGATGCGCTCGATGGCCTTGCGCATGCGCTCCTGGCCCGCCACATAGTGGCTGGCGGGGAAGATGGCCAGGTCCTCCACCTCACCCATGTACTCGCCCGTGAGGGTGTCGATGCGGCTGATCCGCTCCACGTCGTCACCGAACAGCTCGATGCGCACGGCGAACTCCTCGTAGGCGGGGTGGACCTCGATGGTGTCTCCCCGCACACGGAACTTGCCCCGCACGAGGTTGTGGTCGTTTCGCTCGTAGTGCATGTCGACCAGCTGGCCGAGGATGGCGCGCTGGTCCCTCACGTCTCCCGGGCGCAGCATCAGCATCTGCTTGGCGTACTCCTCGGGTGAGCCGATGCCGTAGATGCACGACACCGACGCCACCACGATCACGTCTCTCCGGCTCAGGAGTCCGGACGTGGCCGAGTGGCGAAGCCGGTCGACCTCGTCGTTGATCGACGAGTCCTTCTCGATGTAGGTGTCGCTGGAAGGGAGGTAGGCCTCGGGCTGGTAGTAGTCGTAGTAGCTGACGAAGTACTCCACCCGGTTGTTGGGGAAGAACTCCCGGAACTCGTTGGCCAGCTGGGCGGCGAGGGACTTGTTGGGGGCGATGACGAGGGTGGGCTTCTGCACCTTCTCGATGGTCCAGGCGATGGTGGCCGACTTGCCCGAACCCGTGATGCCGAGGAGGGTCTGGAACCGGTCCCCCCGCTCCACCCCGGCGGCCAGCGCCTCGATGGCGGCCGGTTGGTCGCCTGCGGGGGCAAAGGCGGAGACGACCTGGAACGGCGGCACTATGGCAGCGTATCCACCGGTCCCAGACCCTCGATCCACCGCCAGGCCCGCTCGACCTCGGCGGCAAGCTGCTGGCGAGATCCCGAGTTGTCGATCACCACGTCGGCGGCTGCCAAGCGCTCCTCACGGGTGGCCTGGGCGGCAATCCGAGCCCGGACCTCCTGCTCCTCCATCCCCCGCTGCTCCACCACCCTGGCGACGGCGACGTCGACGGGGCAGTCGACCACCATCACTCCTGCCATCCCCGGGCGGCGGGCGCCCGACTCCACCAAGAGCGGTATCTCCAGCACGACGATGTGGTCGGTGGCGGCCTCGACCTCGGCCCGAGCCGACATCACCTCGCGGACGGCGGGATGGACGATGGCGTTCAAGTCGGCGAGCGCGCCCGGGTCTGCGAAGACCAGACTGGCCAGGCCGGCTCGGTCGATGCCACCACCCGGAGCCACGACCTCGGTGCCGAAGCGGTCCACCACCGCCTGGTAGGCGGCCGCTCCCGGTTCCATGACCTCATGAGCCACGGCGTCGGCATCGACGACCACCGCACCCCGTTCCCGCAGCATCGCCGCCACGGTGGACTTCCCCGACCCGATTCCTCCTGTCAGCCCGACTAGTACAGCCATGCGGAACTACCGGGCATGTTCGACTCCCTCAATTATCGTGATTCCCAGGATGTTTGCCCTGGCGAACATGCCCGGTAGTTCCGACGGTCTGTACGAGGACCACTGGTGCCGACCGTAAACGGGGGTCAGGCCTGGGGGGTGTCTCCCTCGTCGCCCGGTTGGGGCTCGGCCAAGCCCTCCACGGCGTCCCCGGCCACGGCGTCACCCGCCTCCTCGCTTTGCGGCGGGGCGGTCGGTTCTTCCGGTGCCTGGTTGTCGCCGAGCTCGGCGGCGAAGTCGGCCCACGCCGCCTGCGACTCCGTCTCCGGCTCGAAGTTGATGGGCCCGATGTAGTTGCCGGCCTCGTCGTATGCGTGCTCGCCGAAGTGCTCGCGGTACTCCTCGGCCACCTCGCCGCCCTCGGCCGCCTGCTTGATGGACAAGCTGATGCGCCGGCGCTGGAGGTCGATCTCGATGATCTTGACCCACATCTCCTCGCCGGCGCTCACCACCTGCTCGGGCAGCTCCACGTGGTGGGTGGCCATCTCGGAGATGTGGACGAGGCCCTCGATCCCCTCTCCCACCTGGGCGAAGGCCCCGAAGGGGACCAGCTTGGTGATGCGGGCGTAGACCAGCTCGCCGACCCGATGGGCGTTGGCGAACTCCTGCCACGGGTCCTGCTGGGTGGCCTTGAGCGACAGGCTGATGCGTTCCTTGTCGAGGTCGACGTCGATGATCTGGACGGTGACCTCGTCGCCCACCTGCACCACCGAGGAAGGGTGGTCGACGTGCTTCCACGACAGCTCCGAGACGTGCACCAGCCCGTCCATGCCGCCGATGTCCACGAAGGCACCGAAGTTGACGACCGAGGACACCACGCCCTTGCGCGTCTCGCCCATTTGCAGCTTCTCGAGAAACTCCTCGCGCTGCTCCTTCTGGGTCTCCTCGAGCCAAGCCCGGCGGGACAGCACCACGTTGTTGCGGTTCTTGTCCAGCTCGATGATCTTGGCCTCGAGCTTGCGGCCGACGTAGGGCTGGAGGTCCCGCACCCGGCGCAGCTCCACCAGCGAGGCAGGGAGGAAGCCGCGGAGGCCGATGTCGACGATGAGGCCGCCCTTGACCACCTCGATCACCGGGCCGGACACCACCCCGTTGGTCTCCTTCACCTGTTCGATGTTGCCCCAGGCCCGCTCGTACTGGGCCCGCTTCTTGGAGAGCACCAGCCGGCCCTCCTTGTCCTCCTTCTGGAGGACCAGAGCCTCGGTCACCTCACCCACGGAGACGATCTCGCTCGGGTCGACGCCCTGGCGGATCGAGAGCTCGCGGGCAGGGATGACGCCCTCGGACTTGAAGCCGATGTCGAGTAGCACCTCGTCCTTGTCGACTCTGACGATGGTGCCCTTCACGATGTCGCCGTCTTCGAACTCGACGATGGTGTCGGTGACGGCGTCCTCGAAGGACATGCCTCCGAGGTCGTCGGAGGTGATCTGCTTGGGTTCGTAGGCGCCATCGGCGTCGAAGGTGCCCATCTCTGGGTCGTCGGTCGCGCTGGTAACCGCGCCCGTGGTCGGCTCTTGGGTCATGTGGGATTCAAGACTACTACCGGCAATCATCTCTTGGCCTCGGCCCAGTTGGCGCCCCATGCCAGGTTGACCTCGAGGGGCACGCACAGCTGACACGCCTTGTGCATGGCGTCGAGCGTGATCTCCGACGCGGCCGCCGTCTCTTCGGGCGGCACCTCGAGGATCACCTCGTCGTGCACCTGCAGGACCAGACGGCTCTGCAGCCGGTCTCGCTCGAGCAGCGCGTCCAGCTTCACCAGGGCTGCCTTGAAGATGTCGGCGGCCAGCCCCTGGATGCCGGCGTTCATGGCCTGTCGCTCACCGGCCTGGCGCACCCGGTAGTTGGAGGAGGAGAGCTCGGGGATCAGCCTCCGCCGCCCGAACAGGGTCTCGGTGTAGCCGCGCTGGCGGGCCTCCTCCACAGTCGTGTCCATGTACGACTTCACCTTGGGGAAGGCCTCGAAGTAGGCGGCCAGGATGATGGCGGCCTCGTCCACGGAGACGCCCAGGCGCTGCGACAACCCGTAGGCCTCCATGCCGTAGGCCAGGCCGTAGGAGATCATCTTGGCCTTGGACCGCTGGGCCAGCGTTACCGCGGCGGCGTCGACGCCGAAGACCCGTGCGGCGGTAGCGGTGTGGATGTCCATCTCCGACTCGAAGGCGTCGATCAGGCCGGGGTCCTCGGCCAGGTGGGCAATTACTCGCAGCTCGATCTGGTTGTAGTCGGCCACGAGGAAGGACCAACCCTCCCGGGGTACGAAGGCCCGGCGGAAGCGGCGGCCCTCCTCGGTGCGTATGGGGATGTTGTGAAGGTTGGGTCGGTCCGAGGACAGGCGCCCGGTGCGGGCGACCGTCTGCTGGAACGTGGCATGGATCCGCCCGTCGGCGCCCACCTCGGCCAGCAGGCTCTCGCCGTAGGTGGAGCGGAGCTTCTCCACCTCCCGGTACCGCAACAGCCTGTCCACGATCGGGTGCTGGCCCTTGAGCTTGGCCAGCGAGGCGGCGTCGGTGGAGAAGCCGGTCTTGGTCTTCTTCTGGGGCTGGAGCCCGAGCTCGTCGAACAGGACGGCGCGGAGCTGCTTGGTGGAGTTGACGAGGAAGGCGCGTCCGGCCAGCTCCTGGATCTCGGCGTCGAGGGCGTGCACCTCCTCGGTGAGCCCGGCGACGAGGTCCCGCAGGTACGCCTCGTCGACCCGTACGCCCACCTTCTCCATGCGGGCGAGGACGGGGACCAGCGGCCGCTCGATGTCGTCGTAGAGCGACCGCAGTCCCCGTACATCGAGGGCCTCGCCCAGCGGCGGCACCAGCAGCGCCACGGCGGCGGCACGGCGGGCGGTCTCCATGGCCACGTCGGGCGCCGACCCTTCCAGGTCGAGTTGGCCCGCGGGTGGGGCGTCGGGTGAGCGAAGCTCGATCCCGGCATAGCGGGCGCACA
>JADDQT010000421.1 GCA_016781225.1 Actinomycetota bacterium | reverse complement strand
GGCACCCACCAGGGTGTGGAGCTCGTCGATGAACAGGATGATGTCCCCGCGGGTGCGGATCTCCTTCAGGACCTTCTTGAGCCGCTCCTCGAAGTCACCCCGGTACCGGGAGCCGGCCACGAGGGCACCGAGGTCGAGGGTGTACAGCTGCTTGCCCTTCAGCGTCTCCGGCACGTCGTTGGCCACGATCTGCTGGGAGAGACCCTCGACGATGGCCGTCTTGCCCACGCCCGGCTCGCCGATGAGGACCGGGTTGTTCTTGGTGCGCCGCGACAGCACCTGCATGACCCGCTCGATCTCGCGCGCCCGGCCGATGACAGGGTCGAGCTTGCGCTCACGGGCCTGGGTGGTGAGATTGCGACCGAACTGGTCGAGGACGGGCGAGCCCGACGGGGCCTCGGTCCCGCCGGTGCCCGGCGTTCCGGCGCTCGACGCGCCCTCCTTGCCGGCGTAGCCGGACAGCAGCTGGATGACCTGCTGGCGGACCCGCGACAGGTCGGCGCCGAGGGTGACCAGGACCTGCGCCGCCACTCCCTCGCCCTCGCGGACCAGACCGAGGAGCATGTGCTCGGTGCCGATGTAGTTGTGGCCGAGCTGGAGGGCCTCCCGGAGGGAGAGCTCCAGGACCTTCTTCGCCCTGGGGGTGAACGGCGGGGAGCCGGTGGTGGACGACGCCGCCGGTCCGATGGTCTCCTCCACCTTCTCCCGGACTGCCTCGAGGGAGATCCCGAGGGACTCCAGGGCCTTGGCGGCCACGCCCTCGCCCTCGTGGATCAGGCCGAGGAGGATGTGCTCGGTGCCGATGAAGTTGTGATTGAGGAGCCGCGCTTCCTCCTGCGCCAGCACGAGGACCCTGCGGGCTCGGTCCGTAAATCGTTCGAACAATTTGATCGCCTCTCTGTGGGGCGAGTGGTTTGATCAGCCTACCCGTCGTCCCGGCCTGTAGGTCTTCACGCCTCCCGGCTGTTCGTGTATCGACGGGGTAGCGTAACGTCCTTAGCCAGTGGTCAACATCGCCCAGCTGCTGAACCTTCCCTCCCTGGAGGGCGAGTTGGCCGTCTTCGAGGACGCCTTGCGTGCCTCGGTGGTCACCACCGACCCTTTCCTCACCGACGTCGCCGGCCACCTCATCCACGCGGGCGGCAAGCGGCTGCGGCCGGCCCTGGTGATGGCGTCGGCCGTCGCCGGCGGGGCCGAGGTGAGCGGCGACGTGGTCGAGGGGGGCATCTCGGTGGAGCTGGTGCACCTGGGCTCGCTGTACCACGACGACGTGCTCGACGAGGCCACGGACCGCCGTGGGGTGGAAAGCGTCAACGCCCGCTGGGGAAACCTGGTG
>JADDQT010000420.1 GCA_016781225.1 Actinomycetota bacterium | reverse complement strand
TCGCCGTGGTCCGGGTGGTGGTGGGCAGCCAGGCCGAGGGTTTCGAGCGCAGCCTCTGGGTGGTGCCCGTCGTGGCCCTATTCGTGGCCTTCGCCGTCGGGGGTCATACGGCGGCCAAGGCTCGCCCTACGGCGCCGTACCGCCACGCCGCCTCCTCCGCCGTGGTCGCCTTCGCCGCTTTCGTCGCCTTCACCCTCGCCCGGCGGCTCCTCGGCGGCGAAGGACTGTCCTTCCCGCTGGTCGTCACCCTGGCCATGCTGTTCCAGGTCACCGTGTCCCTGGCCCTGCTGGGGGGCTACGTGGCCTGGAGGAGGAGCCGCTGAGACCTCGGGAGCGGTTGCAAGCTCAGTGAAGCTGACCCCGGACTGCGCCGGCGGGGAAGGCCTGGTTGTGCACGTTGACGTAGTGCTTTGCGGGATTGCCGAGAATGGCGGCAGCATCGAAGTCGTCGTCGCCGTCGTCGTCGTCGCTCACACAACCCTCCAACTGGAATCCGCCGTCCGGCGTGGCCGCCCACATCCCGGTGAGGGGAACGACCACGGGCCCCGCCTCACCGCGGGGGGCCACGTGGATGTGGGCCGCGGTCGGCGCGTCCACCTTGCGAACCCGGAGCCGGTAGCACACGACGTCGCCGGGCCTTATCCGGAGCTTGGCGTTGCCGATCCCGTCCGCATCGCCGGGACCCGGCACCTCCTGCTCGCCGGTCAGGTGGGTGGCGAAGACGGCACCCTTGTCCCCACCTCTGCTGTCACGGTCGGCGCTGGCCGGACCGGCCCATGCCAGAGTGACCAGGGACCAGATGACGAAGGACACCGATAGAACTCGATGGTGCACGGACCAGCCTCCTGCGGTGAGATGAACGCTCTCTGTCGCCTACCCCGGGAGGCCCGTGGCTAATCACCGAGGAGCACCTCAGGCGGTGACCAGGCGGGCCGTGGCCCGGCGGCCGGGGAGCTTCACCACCTCGATGGCATGAGGCAGTTCGGCCTTGATGGTGTCGTCGTGGGTGACCACCAGCACCTGGCGGAAGCGTGACTTGAGGCGCTCCAGGGCCCCCAGCATCCTGGCCTTGCGGTCCTCGTCGAGCGGCCCGAACACCTCGTCGAGCACCAGCAGGCCGACGGCTCCGCCCGAGAGCAGCCTCACGTGCTCGCTGATGGCCACCCTCAGGGCCAGGTTGGCCAGGTCGGTCTCCGACCCCGAGAAGCGCTCCATGTCGTAGAGGCGGCCGCGGTCGCGGATCTGGATCTCGTAGGTCTCGGAATCCACCTCGAGCCGGTCGTACTCGTGGTCGGTGAGCTCGGCGAACAGCTCGGCGGACTGCCCCGACAGCCGGGGACCGACAGTGGCAACCACCGTGTTCCTGAAGGCGCCCATCAGGTCGGCCAACCGCGCCAGGTGACGGGCCTCCTCGGCGCTGGCCTCGAGGGCGGCGTGCTGGGCT
>JADDQT010000419.1 GCA_016781225.1 Actinomycetota bacterium | reverse complement strand
TCCACCACCGGCGTCGCCGCTGAGGTTGGAGTCGCCACCTGACCAACAGCGGCCGGGAAGGTGGCGATGAGCTTCAGGGAGGTTCCAGTGCACGAGATACGCGAGGTCCTGCGGCTGTGGCTGCGGGGCGAGGGGCAGCGTTCGATCGCCCGCCTGGCGGTGGTCGATCGCAAGACGGTCCGGCGCTACGTCGAGGCGGCGGTGTCCGCCGGGCTGTGCCGGGAGGCGGGCGAGGAGCGCCTCGACGACGGCCTGATCGCCTCGGTGTGCGAGGCGGTGCGGCCCCACCGGTCCAACGGCCACGGGGCTTCCTGGGCCGTGCTGGTGGCCAACCACGACCAACTCGAGGCCTGGTTGGTGAAGGAGGGCCTCACCGCCGTGAAGGCCCACGACCTGCTCGCCCGCCGGGGGATCCACGTACCCGAGCGCACCCTGCACCGCTACGCCCTGGAGGTCCTCGGGGTGGGCCGCTCGGCGAAGGGAACGACGGTGCGGGTGGCCGACGGCGAGCCGGGTCAGGAGCTGCAGGTCGACTTCGGCAAGATGGGCCTGGTGCCCGACGCCGACACCGGCCGGCGCCGGGTGTGCTGGGCGCTGATCTTCACCGCCTGCTACTCGAGGCACTGCTTCGTGTGGCTCACCCTGCGCCAGACCACCGAGGCCGTCATCGCCGGCTGTGAGGCGGCGTGGGCGTTCTTCGGCGGGGTGTTCAAGGTCGTGGTGCCCGACAACATGGCCGCTGTCGTGGAGCGAGCGGATGCCACCGAGCCCCGGCTCAACCGGGCCTTCGTGGAGTACGCCCAGGCCCGAGGCTTCGTCATCGACCCGGCCCGGGTGCGCAAGCCGACGGACAAGCCACGGGTGGAGCGAGTGGTCCCCTTCGTGCGCAACTCGATGTTCGCCGGCGAGAACTTCGTCGACCTGGCCCATGCTCAGCGCCACGCCGAGGTGTGGAGCGCCGAACGCGCTGGCCTGCGCATCCACGGCACCACTCAGTGCCGGCCGGTGGAGCTGTTCGCCCTGGAGGAGGCTCCGGCGCTCGCCCCGGCGCCCACGTCACCCTACGACCTGCCCGTGTACTCCCGGCCCAAGGTGCACCGCGACCACCACATCGAGGTGGCCAAGGCCCTGTACTCGGTGCCCGGGAACCTGATCGGAGCTCGCGTCGAGGTCCGGGCCGACTCGCAGCTGGTGCGGGTGTTCCACCGCAACGCGCTGGTCAAGGTCCATCCCCGCACCCGGGCGGGCGGGCGCATCACCGACGCCGCCGACCTGCCCGCCGAGCGCAGCACCTA
>JADDQT010000175.1 GCA_016781225.1 Actinomycetota bacterium | reverse complement strand
CGCCACGTCCAGGAGGGCGGGCCTGCCGAACGGGCCGGCGTGAGGCCAGGCGACCTCCTCGTGGCCGCTGCCGGGCGGGACCTCACCAGCGTGGACGCCCTCTACGAGGCCCTCGACTCCGTGGACGACGACGGCTCACTGGCCCTGCGAATCGTGCGGGGCGCGGAGGAGCTGGATCTGAGCGTCGGCTTCGCCGGCGTTGGCTAGTGCAGACCGCATGGCTGCGCTAGATGTCTAGGCCAAAGTGATCTCCACCGAAGGCTCGCCGGCTTCCTCGTAGATCAGCTCTTCGATGGAGCCGGCGTCGCGCAGGTCACTCTGGGCCGCTCGCAGCGCGGCCAAGCGCTCGGACGTGTCCCGGACCACGACGCGCAAGACCGGTGCGCGCTGGGACACCTTGGCCTCGCTCTTGGCCCGGCGCACCTGGCCCAGCACCTCGGCCACCACGTCGAGGACGATCGGGTCGCCATCCACGGCGGCCTGGCGCAGGCCGGCTGAGTCGGGCCACGGCTGGCGGTGGACCGAGCCCTCCTGCCACCACGACCAGACCTCCTCGGTAACGAACACGAGGAACGGGGCGAAGAGCCGCAGCAGCGTGGACAGGGCCATGGCCAGTGAACGGTTGGCGGAGGCACCGGCAGGCCCTCCCCCATAGGCGCGGTTCTTCACGAGCTCCACGTAGTCGTCACAGAAGGACCAGAAGAAGGTCTCGGTGCGCTCGAGGGCCCGGGTGTAGTCGTAGGACTCGAAGGCGGCCGTGGCCTCCTCCACCACGCCGGCCAGCCGGACCAGCAGGGCCCGGTCCAGCGGGGCCGACAGCTCGGCCTCGTCGTCGGCCCGAGGCTGGGAGAGGACGAAGCGGGAGGCGTTGAGGATCTTGGTGGCCAGCTTCTTGCCCACCTTTATCTGACCCTCGTCATAGGCGGTGTCGGCGCCCGGCCGGCCGCTGGCCGCCCAATGGCGAACGGCGTCGGAGCCGTACTGGCGCAGCTGGTCGATGGGGGTGACGACGTTGCCCTTGGACTTGGACATCTTCTTGCGGTCGGGGTCGAGCACCCAACCGGAGATGACGGCATCGGTCCACGGAAGCGACCCATGCTCCAGGTGGGCCCGCACCGTGGTGGAGAACAGCCAGGTGCGGATGATCTCGTGGGCCTGGGGCCGCAGGTCGAACGGGAAGACGCGGGCGAACAGGTCGGGGTCGTCCTCCCATCCGCCGGCGATCTGCGGCGTGAGGGAGGACGTGGCCCACGTGTCCATGACGTCATGGTCGGGGGTGAAGCCACCCGGTTGCTCGCGTTGGCTCTCGGCGTAACCATCGGGAACGTCGCTGGCGGGGTCCACGGGGAGCCGGTGCTCGCCGGGCACGATCGGGCGGTCGTTGTCTACCTGACCCTCGTCGTCGATCCGGTACCAGAGCGGGAACGGGATGCCGAAGAAGCGCTGGCGGCTGATGAGCCAGTCCCCGGTGAGGCCCTCCACCCAATTGTCGTACCGGGACCGCATGAACGGTGGGTGCCAGCGCAGCTCCTCGCCCCGCTTCAGCAGCTCCTTGCGCAGGGCGGGGTCTCGGCCCCCGTTTGTTAGGTACCACTGCCGGCTGGTGACAATCTCGAGGGGGCGGTCCCCCTTCTCGAAGAACTTGACGGGGTGCTTCAAGGGACGAGGCTCGCCCACCAGGTCCCCCGACTCCCGGAGCATCTCCACCATGCGGGCCTGGGCCTGCTTAACGGTCTTGCCAGCCAGCTCGGACCAGCATCCGTTGGCGGGGACGCCGGGTGGTGGTGAGCTCAGCACCCGGCCGTCGCGCCCGAGCATGCTGCGCACGGGCAGGTCGAGCTCCCTCCACCAAGTCACGTCTGTGACGTCGCCGAAGGTGCAGATCATGGCGATGCCCGAGCCCTTCTCCGGATCGGCCAGCCCGTGGGCCAGGACAGGGACCTCCACGCCGAACAGCGGGGTGCGCACCACCTGGCCGAAGAGCGGCTTGAAACGTTCGTCGTCCGGATGGGCCACCAGAGCCACGCACGCCGGGATCAGCTCGGGGCGGGTGGTGTCGATCTCGATGTCACCGAACCGGATCCGGTGGTACGCGCCTTCGCGCTCGCGATCCTCCAGCTCGGCTTGGGCCACCGCGGTGCCGAAGTCGACGTCCCAGAGGGTGGGAGCCTCGGCCTGGTAGGCCTCCCCGCGGGCCAGGTTGCGGAGGAAAGCCCTCTGCGCAGCCCGGCGCGAGCGGTCGTCGATGGTGGCGTAGGTGATCGTCCAGTCCACGCTGAGTCCGAGCGTCTTGAACAGCTGCTCGAAGGCCTGCTCGTCCTCGGCAGTGAGCCGGTGGCACAGCTCGATGAACGCCTGCCGCGAGACCGGGGTCTGGTCTCTGCCCCCGCCGCGTTCTCGGCCCCCGGGTGGGGGAAGCGTCGCCTCCGGGTCGTAGGGCAGTGAGGGGTCGCAGCGCACGCCGAAGTAGTTCTGGACCCGGCGCTCGGTGGGCAGGCCGTTGTCGTCCCACCCCATCGGGTAGAAGACCTCCTTGCCCCGCATGCGCCAGAAGCGGGCCAGCACGTCGGTCTGGGTGTACGAGAAGACGTGGCCGACGTGCAGCGATCCGCTCACCGTCGGGGGCGGCGTGTCGATGGCGTACACGTCGTCCCGGGCCCGGCTGCGATCGAAGCGGTAGGTGCCGGCCTCGTCCCATAGCTCGCTCCACCTCGCTTCGAGGCCGTCGAGCGAGGGCTTTTCGGGGACACCGGCCGGCATGGCGTTACCGTACTTTCCGTGTTGCGCCTGCACGACACTGCGCTCGGGAAGATCGTGGCGCTCGAGCCTCGCCGGCCGGGACAGGTGTCGATGTACGTCTGCGGCCCGACGGTGTACGACGAGCCTCACCTCGGCCACGGGCGCTTTGCACTGGTATGGGACGTGATGCGCCGCTACCTGGAGTGGAGCGGCCTGGCGGTGCGCTTCGTATCGAACGTCACCGACATCGACGACAAGATCATCGAGCGGGCGCAGCGCGAGGGCCGTTCCGCCGAGGACGTGGCCAACCAGTACGAGAAGGCGTGGTACGAGGCTCTCGACGCCCTTGGTGTGCGCCGCCCCGACGACGACCCCCACGCCACCGCCTACGTCACCCAGATGGTCGACCTGGTGGGGGAGCTGATGCAGCGGGGCACGGCCTACGAGACCACCGACGGCGTGTACTTCGCCGTGTCCGAGGTGGATGACTACGGCTTGCTCGCCCGCCAGTCGCTCGAGTCGCTGCAGTCGGGTGCCAGGGTCGAGGTGACCGAGGAGAAGCGCTCGGCACTCGACTTCGTGCTCTGGAAGAAGGCAAAGCACGACGACGAGCCGCAGTGGCCGTCGCCCTGGGGGGCGGGACGTCCGGGCTGGCATACCGAGTGCGTGGTGATGGCCCTCGACCTGCTTGGTGAGGACTTCGACCTGCACGGGGCGGGCATCGACCTGGCCTTCCCCCACCACGAGAACGAGCGGGCCCAGGCCGTGGCTCTTGGCCGGCCCTTCGCCCGGCGGTGGGCCCACAGCGGCTTCGTGCTCGGGCCCGGTGGCGTGAAGATGTCGAAGTCCCTCGGCAACTACACGTCCCTCACCGACCTGCTGGCGCGCACAGATCCCAGTGCCTATCGGCTGCTGGTCCTCCAGTCCCATTACCGCGCGCCCCTCGAGGTCGGCCCGGTGGCCATGGAGCGCGCCGAGCGCAGCCTCGAGGGCCTGGACGAGCTGGCCCGCCGGACGGCTGGCATGGAGGCATCGCCCGGCGCTGCGGCGCTGGAAGAGTTTCAGTCCCACATGGACGAAGACTTGGGTACCGCTCCGGCCACGGCCCTCATGTTCGACTTGAGGGCACGGGCCAACGCCGCGCTCGACGGCGGTGACCTCAGGACGGGAGGCTCGCTTGCGGCCGCGGCGCTGGAGATCTCAAGGGCGTTCGGCTTGGAGCTGGGCGCCGGCAACGACCGGATGGACGACCAGACGGCTCGTCTGGTGGCCGAGCGCGATTCCGCACGCGCCTCTGGCGACTACGCCCGCTCGGACACCATTCGGGACGAGCTCGCGGCCAACGGTTGGATCGTGAAGGACACACCCGACGGAACCAGGGTCCACCACCGGCGGCCTGGGTCGCTCGGCTGACGCCCGAGCCTCCGGCCGCCTGCGCTGCTAGCGTCTCCCGACGGCGCCTCCCGGTTCGTCCAGAAATCGCTGGTCGGGGTGGCCCAGTACGTGAGCGAAGGAGGGATCGCCAACGTGGCGACCGGCACCGTGAAGTGGTTCAACCCCGAGAAGGGCTTCGGGTTCATCTCCCAGCAAGGCAGCGCCGACGTGTTCGTGCACCACAGCGCCATCTTGACCGACGGCTACCGCAGCCTGGCCGAGGGCCAGCAGGTGGAGTTCGAGGTCGAGCAGACACCGAAGGGACTGGCAGCGGCGAACGTCCGGCCTCTCTAGGGGGGCGCCAGCATCACCTTCACGGGCGCGTCCGGAGCGGTCAGCTCCTCGAAGGACCGTTGTGCCGCGTCCAGTGGACGGATGTCCGACACGACGAGGTCGCTGTCCAGCGCGCCCGTAGCCAGGTAAGCCGGCGGCCGACGCTCCAGGTTGAACGATCAACACCCGATACCCAGCATCGATGGACAATCGCTTGGTGGGCCACGCTTCTTTCGCTGACGTCCTGACCGCGGCCCAGGCCAACGCTGGATGGGCCATCCGGCGTCTCTTCGACGAGCTGGCCCGGCCGGTTGTCGGCTACCTGCGGGTCCAAGGTGCGCGCGAGCCCGACGACATGGCCAACGAGGTCTTCCTCGGAGTCTTCTCCGGCATAGCCGGCTTCGAGGGCAGCGAGGAGCAGTTCCGCTCCTGGGTCTTCACCATCGCCCACCACCGTCTCGTCGACGAGCGTCGCCGGTCGGGCCGCCGCCCGGCGCTGGCCGACGACGAGCCCGACGCCAATGTCAGCGGCGGCGACGCCGAGGACGACGCGCTGCGGGCGGCTGGCAACGAGCGTGTCCGA
>JADDQT010000418.1 GCA_016781225.1 Actinomycetota bacterium | reverse complement strand
CACCTCGAGCGCCCGCTCTCGGAGCCGTGAGTTGGCGGCCACTCCTCCGCCCAGCACCAGGCCCTTTGCCCCTGTCTCGGCCGCAGCCCGGCGAGCCTTGGTCACCAGAACGTCCACCACGGCCTCCTGGAAGGAGGCGGCCACGTCGGCGAGATCCACATCCGGGTGCTTGCGCACGTGGCTGACCACCGAGGTCTTGAGCCCGCTGAAGGAGAAGTCGTAGGGACGCTCCCTCAGCCCTCGGGGGAACCGGATGGCCGAACGGTCCCCATCCCGGGCCAGGCGGTCGATGGCCGGCCCGCCCGGGTAACCGAGGCCAAGGAAGCGAGCCACCTTGTCGAAGGCCTCGCCCGCGGCGTCGTCGATGGTGGAGCCGAGCACTCGGTAGCGGCCGTGAGCCTCCATCAGAACGACCATGGTGTGCGCCCCCGAGGCCAGGAGGACCATCACGGGCAGCTCCATGCCGGGCTCTTCGAGGAAGGCGGCGTAGAGATGGGCCTCCAGGTGGTTGACGCCGACGAAGGGCACCTGCCAGGCCAGCGAGAGCGCCTTGGCCGCGCTCACGCCGACGAGCAGCGAGCCGATCAGCCCGGGTCCGACCGTGGCCGCCACCGCGGTCAGCTCGGCTGGGTCGGCCCTGGCTTCCAGGAGCGCCCTGCCGATGACGGGGTTCAGCAGGTCGACGTGAGCCCTGCTGGCGATCTCGGGCACGACGCCGCCGAAGGTGGCGTGGAGGTCCACCTGGCTGCTGACCACCGAGGACATGACGTCGTGGCCGTCGACCACGACGGCCGCGGCCGTCTCGTCGCAGGACGTCTCGATGCCGAGGATCCGGTCGCTCATGCCCCTACCCCGCCTTCTTTGCCCTCTGTGCCTGCCTTGCCCTCTGTGCCTTCCTTCCCTTCCGTACCTGCCCTGCCTGGGTTGCCTTCGCTTCCTTCGGGTTCGGCCTCCGTGATGCCGAGCCGCTCGCTGCCGTCCACGGGACCCTCCACCACCGTCGAGCCGGACATGGCAGTCTCGATCTGGGCCAGCCTCTCCCGGTACTCAGGAGTGGCGATGTCGTCGACCCACATCACCAGTGCGTCCTCGTTGGTCTCGGCGTAGTAGTTCTTCCGGACGCCGGCCGGGTAGAAGCCGAACCGCCGGTA
Source organism: Actinomycetota bacterium (assembly GCA_016781225.1). Classification (GTDB taxonomy): domain Bacteria; phylum Actinomycetota; class Acidimicrobiia; order Acidimicrobiales; genus YB1-3. The sequence goes on along the minus strand of JADDQT010000418.1, from coordinate 305 downwards.
CAGCACCTGGGCCGCTTCGTTGCCGACTCGGACCTCCAGGGTGAGGTGACCGGCACCCCGAGCCGCGGCCGTACGGGCCATGTTGAGCAGGAGCCGGCTCCCGATGCCCCGGCGGTGCCACGCAGGGTCGACTGCGATGGTGGTGACGTGTGCGTCGTCGCCGGCGAGCATGAGTCCCGAGTAGCCGACCACCGTTCCGTCGACGCGAGCCACGGTGTAGGCCCTCGTGGTGCGCAGGGCCAACTCGCTCATGAACAGCGCCAGCGACCACGGCCGCGGGTACACCTGGGACTCGATCCGCATCA
>JADDQT010000417.1 GCA_016781225.1 Actinomycetota bacterium | reverse complement strand
CGCCGTCGGCCTGGACGTCTACGAGGAGCTCGGTGGCCTCGACACTCGGTTCTGGATGTACTGCGAGGACCTCGATTTCTGCCTGCGGATGAAGGACGCCGGCAGGCGGGTGTGGTGGCTGCCCCGAGGCGGCGCCACTCACGTCGGCGGTCACTCGTCGGCCGGTGTCGAGTGGTCGGTGCAGGACGCCGTGATAGCGGCCCACGGGGAGGTCTTCCGCAAGCGGGGCGAGCATGTCGAGCTGGCGTGGCTGCGACTGGCGATGCCGGTGCTCTACGCCGCCCGAGCAGGCCTCTGCGTCGTGCAGGGGAGGCGCCCCGATGCCAGGCGCCACCTGAGGGCGGCATGGACGGCCCTCCGCCTCCCCCGGCCATCACCCCGGTCCACCTGAGCCTTCCGCCCTCGACCGGGGACCTGGACGCACGAACGGGTAGCGGTGGTTGGGGGGGATGCCGTGGTACAGGATCGAGCTGACGTAGGCGTCCGATACCACCCGCTTGTCCTGAATGGACCTCCGCTTGCTCGTGAGGGGCCCCAGGGTGACGGCGATGCGCCGCAAGGACTGGAGCAGAGCGGCGAAGTCGCGCCGCTTGGCGATGCCGGCGAGGAGGGACAGGAAACCGACCCCGAAGCGGGGGAGGTATCTGACGTAGAGCCGCGCCGGCATGTTCTTGTGGAACAGGTAGAAGGCGTTCTTCGTCACGTGGTAGTGGCGCAAGCTCGGGTGCTTCGAGCTCGTGGCGGCGACGTGGTGGTGGGCCAGCGACGCCGGCTCGTACATCACCTTCCAGCCCGCCAGCTGGGCCCGGAAGCTCACGTCGTCGTCCTCGTAGTAGGCGAAGAAGTCGTCGTCGAACAGCCCGATCTCAGCCAGCATCGCCACCCGGTACAGGCTGGCTCCGCCGCTGCCGCCGAAGACGAACGCCCGCTGTTCGTACTGGCCCTCGTCCAGCTCGCCCCTCCCGCGGGGGAAGGGATGGCCCCAAACGGAGTAGTGGTTCCCGGCACTGTCGAAGTGGCGGCCGTCGGTCATGAGGACCTTGGAGGTGACGATGCCCACCTCGGGGTGGTCCGCCATGGCGGCCAGCAGCCGTTCGAGCCAATGCTCGTCGGCCCGGGCGTCGTTGTTGAGCAGTGCCACGAAGCTGGCCTCCTCCGCCAACGCCTCCTCGATGCCCCGGTTCACCGCGCCCGTGAACCCGTGGTTTCGGTCCAGCTCGACGAGACGGGTCTGCGGGTACCGGGAGCGGACCATGGAGGTGGAGCCGTCCACCGAGCCGTTGTCCACCACGATTACCCGGCCCGGCACGCTCTGGGCCGCCAGCGAGTCGAGGCACTCCTCCAGGAGGTGGCGCCCATTCCAGTTGGGGACGACCACCGCCGCCGGAGCGACGCTGCCGGTGTCCGGGCTCACGGGCTCGGGGGACTCGGGGGCCTGGGGGGAAGAGCTCGCCCCAT
>JADDQT010000174.1 GCA_016781225.1 Actinomycetota bacterium | reverse complement strand
CGGCGCGTCCGCCTCGGCCCCAGCCACGGGCGCTCAGCCCATCCGAGCGCCAGGTCCTGCTCGAGGTGCTGCACTCCGAGCGGTTCTGTGACATGGCTCCGGCCGAGGTGTGGGCCACCCTCATCGACGAGGGCACCTACTTGGCCTCGGTGTCGACCATGTACCGGCAGCTGCGCCGACACGGGGAGGTGGGCGAGCGGCGCCGGCAGCGAAGCCATCCGGCCACGGTCAAGCCCGAGCTGGTGGCCACCGAGCCCAACCAGTGCTGGAGCTGGGACATCACCAAGCTCTTGGGTCCGGCCAAGTGGAGCTACTACTACCTCTACGTCATCTTGGACATCTACAGCCGCTACGTCGTGGGCTGGATGGTGGCCACCACCGAGTCCGCCGAGCTGGCCAAGAAGCTCATCGCCGGGACCTGTTCGTCGCAGCGCATCAAGCGCCACGCCCTCACCATCCACGCCGACCGCGGCTCCTCGATGGCGTCCAAACCGGTGGCGCACCTCCTCGCCGACCTAGGCGTCACCAAGAGCCACAGCCGCCCGCACGTCTCGAACGACAACCCGTTCAGCGAGGCCCAGTTCAAGACGTTCAAGTACCGGCCCGACTTCCCCGGCCACTTCGGCTCCATCGAGGACGCTCGAGCCCATTGCCAGCGCTTCTTCTCCTGGTACAACTTCGAGCATCGTCACGCCGGGATCGCGCTACTCACGCCGGCCGACGTCCACAAGGGTCGAGCCACTGAGGTCGTCGCCGCCCGAGCCCAGGTGCTCATCAACGCCTACACCGCCAACCCCGAACGCTTCGTCCGCAAGCCGCCAGCTCCGCCGGCGCTGTCCGCCGCCAGCTGGATCAACAAGCCCACCGAGGGGAGGGAGGCCGCCGCTCGCTAATTCCGCGAAGAAGGTGCCTCATCGGGGTTGACATCTTCCGCCGCCGCATCGGTTAGCCCGACGCCATCCGACAAGGGCTCGGCGCCGAGTGCCTAGCTTCGCGTACCGCGACAGCGGTCCGCTGCTCCGGCTTGTAATTACTCACGCATGCGGAGGCCAAGTCCCTTCCTCGATGACAACCGCTACACGGTCGAGCTCATTGAGCGCTGCCTGCTTCGTTGGAAATTCAGCGGTGAGCCAGGTGGTCGGCGGCGGCGGCATCCATTTGAGTAATTCGACTCTTAGCGGGGCGGACTCCACGATCTTGACTCTCCACCCCCGGTGGCGGAGCCAGTGCCACAGCCGACCCAACAAGAAAAACGGCAGACTCAACACCCCGCCGACTAACGAAGGAACGCCCATGGGTTCGGCCCTTATTACGAACTTACGACCCTGCGGCGAGTGCACAATCCACGTCCCGAACAGCTGCTTCCGGAGCTTGGCCACCCGCCCAGAATGCCCGGTAGGTGCGTTCCTGGTCCATCGGACTGCTCGCACAGAACGCTCCCCGTCCACTGGGCACAGTCGCCGGCCGCCACACGCCGCCGCTGGGCTTGACGGGAGCCTTCGCCGCGAACATGCATCCCCCGAACATGAGACTCCGCCAGCACACCGGCAGCTGCCCCTCGACCCTGCACGGTTAGCGACGGACCTCGCTGGAGTGGTCCGATGTTCACTGTGCGAGTCCGCGTCGGCGACGTATCACTGTGGTTCGACGTCCTCAGCCCAGCAGTCGTGCGTGAGGGGGAGCGGTCGGTCGAGCGGCCCGTCCTGGTCGGGGTGCACGGCGGGCCAGGAGTCGATTCGGTGGCACTAGGCGAGATTCTGAGGCCGCTTGGGGACGTGGCCCAAGTGGTCCGGTACGACCAGCGGGGTCACGGTCGCTCGGATCGCAGCAGCCCGGCGAAATGGACGCTGGCGACCTGGGCAGATGACCTCCGGCAGTTCTGCGACGCCGTCGGCATCGACAGGCCCATCATCTTCGGAGGCTCGTTCGGGGGCACAGTGGCGCTCACCTATGCGGCCCGCCACCCGTCCCACCCGGCAGCTCTGATTCTCGGGTACGTGGGCGCCCGGATGGACTTCGCTGCCAACGTCGAGGCGTTCCGCCGGCTCGGTGGGGAGGAGGCCGCCGCCGTGGCCAAGGCCGACTTCGAGGAACCCAGCCAGGCGCACCTCGAGGACTTCGTGCGTGTCTGTCTTCCTCTTTACAGTCGCCGCCCAGGGGCGGCGGAGTACTTCCGGCTCAGGCGGAAGCTTTCGATCGAGACGCCAGAGGTCACTCTCGCCTACAGGCGAGAGCTGGGAAAGGGCGAGTCCATAGGTGGCCTGGACCGCATCCGCTGTCCGGTCTTGGTCCTTGCCGGCGAGGACGATCCAGTGGTCCCCAGCAGCGCGGTGCACGAGCTCGTGGCAGGCTTCCGAGAGGCGCCGGTTGAGCTGGTCATGCTTCCCGACTGCGGGCACACGGTCTTCCGGGATCAGCCGGAGCTCGCCTACGGGGCAGTGCGGAGCTTCATCTCTCGCCTGAGCACGCAGTGAAGGGGCATTTACTGCCGACCGCCGCCTTCCAGCATCCGATGATGACCGCGCACCAGCCGTAAACGAGTCGGTAGTGGCATCGATGCCACTACTTTTACCGGCTGCCTACCCCTCCCCCTGAACGTCGGCGAACGCACGTCGTCCGGTTCCTGGCGACCTTCGCTCGCCGCCTTCCGCGCCCCCACCGTCGGTTCGCGAAGATGTCCAGCCGGGGCTGAAGCAGGAGAACCGAATGGATAAGCCGAACGCCAGCCGCCCCTCCATGCCGGGGTACGGGATCCTCGGTCCCGCTGAGGGTCGCGGGCTGCTGCCTTGGTCATGGGCAGAGGAGCGCCTGGGCGCTTCGCACGACTATTGGGTAGCCAGTCGCTGGCCCGACGGCCGCCCGCACCTCATGCCCGTGTGGGGCGTCTGGCACGACGGCTCGCTGTGGTTCTCGAGCAGCAGCCAGTCCCGCAAGGCTCGCAACCTCCGCTCCGACCCACGCTGCTCTGTGGCGACCGACAACGCCCTCGAGCCCGTGGTGGTCGAGGGCGTGGCTCACCTCGTGATTGAGCTCGACGAGATCGCGGGCTTCCTTCAGGGTGTCAACCGCAAGTACTCGACGAACTACGACCTCGAATTCTTGAGCCCCGAGCGGAACGCCTCCTTCCGTGTCCGGCCTGCGTGGGTCTTCGGCCTCACTGACGACGACTTCAGCGGGTCGCCAACCCGCTGGAGCTTCGAGCGGTGACCCACGGGCTTCCGAAGAGGACTGGAATAGAAAACGGGTCTTAAACGACACCGCGCCGGCTCCTGAGGAGAACATGCGCCTCGCGAATATGCGGCTGCACCAGCAGCGCGCTGCCCGGCTCGCCGCTGCCACGGTCGAGCCGCAGAACCTTGCTCTCCGCCGAGTGCGTCGAGCCGCCAGCGGCTCCGAAGACAGTCGTAAACCCACCTCCTCGGCCGCCTCCCAGACGCGCCTTTTGGAGTAGAGGACGGTCGCTGTCTCGCCTACGTCGAGGCTCCGCGGGATCTCAGGGTTGAGAGCCGCCCACTTCCTCTCGTACGTGAGGATGGCATTTTTCCGCTTGCCCTGGGCAGGCGCCGCCGCAAGGTCGGGGGGACGCGGTGTCGCCACTTCGGGTACGGGTGGCCGAAGTAGAGCCAGAGCGAGAGCAACTGGGTCGCGCGCTTGCCGACGTTCGTCGCGGTCACGGCGAACGCTTCTTCCGGTTCGTCGGGAGCGACGATGACGGCAGACACCTTGACCTCGAGGCACGCCCGATCGACGCGCAGCGCGCTGTAGATCGTCCACGAGAGCGCCCCAACGGACACCAGCATCGAGACCAGAGACGCGATAAACGCCGCGTCTGTCTTCGACAGGGCGGCGACGAACATGTGCGCCAACGTACGTCTGTCAGATGGTGGCAGCGCGCCGCTCGTCGACCCAAGAGATGGAGGAGTGATGGCGAGGTGTGAAGCGAACCCGACGAACTTGCCTACTACCACTCGGGAGAGGGGCATTCACGGCCTACCGCCGAGCTCGCTACGCCACGCGCGCGCCGGCGGGGAACAGGTCGGCGAGAACCCCATGACCGGAAGCGAGTCTCTCGATCGTGCCGGGTTGCAGCGGAGGCGACCCGGTCATGGGTGCGTCGACCCTCGCCATGAAGATGACGGGCTCATCGCCGGAGACGACGACCCGCCAGTCGTTGTCGGAGCCGAAGACGGCGACAGCGTTGGTTGAGCGGTACCGGCCCACGGCGACGATGAGGTTCGGTATTCGCGGGTCAAAGAGGGGGTTGTCGACCCCCTGCACCTCGAGGCGCACCCTGACGTGCTGGCCGGCGGAGGTGGCTTGGAGCGCCAGGTGGGTCAGGCCGAGGGAGACGGCGGTCTGGTCGCACCAGAGGGCGTCGTCGATGAAGGCGATCGCCTCGAGGAGATCCTCGGTGACCCGGTCGGCGGTGACGACGTGTCCGACGACGGCCGTCAGGTACTCGGCGACGTCGTCGTTGACGTCGAGGAGGTCCCTGTCGAACGCGGCGCGGAGATATGGCTGCCAGGCGACTACTCGCTCGCGGCGATGCCGGCCAGGCCGGATGGCGAGCCAGCAGAGGGCGGTGACGTTCCCGGTGAAGTCGCCGGCGAGGTGGGTCCGGACACGCTCATCGGCGATGTCGACGCGGTCGAGCCACCCGTCCCCCTGGCCGGTACCGACGAAGGGCCTGAACCAACGTGCCCAAAGATCCTCGAGATCCTCATTGGAGAGTTCGGCGACGGTGCCGGCGTCGGCGTTGTTGCGCCACAACTCGGCGAACATGGCGGCGACGAGGGCAAGATTGGCGAGCGGGGCGAGTGGGTCGACCCAGACCAGGCGGGGGTCGGTTTGAGCGGCGGCCCACCGGCGCAGCACGTTCCGGGCCCGAACCCGGATCCTCGCAGTGGTGGACCACCGTGAGGCCGGCCTGGGGGCCCTCCTGGCGAGTAGCTGGAGCAGCGATCCGGCCCGCACGTTGCTGGCCTCGGCTGGGACCCGGTGGCGCATGGCGTCGAGCAGCTCAATCAGCGGTTCGGCCACCCCGCAGTCCGCGGCGCCACCGACCCGG
>JADDQT010000173.1:4577-5081 GCA_016781225.1 Actinomycetota bacterium | reverse complement strand
GCCGGCGATTCGCTCGGCGGTGGCTGTCCGGTGGCCGGCTGCCCGGCCGTGGGCTGTCTCGGCCGGCGTTGGCTGACCGCCTGTTGTTTGACCACGCGGCGGTGGAGCGCCCGTTGGTGGGCCCGCCGTGGGCTGACCGCCAGCTGGTTGAGATGGGCCGCCCACTGGCGCCTGCTGTCCGGGAACGCCCACCATGGCCGCCATGTGCCCCGGGGACTCTCGTGAAGAGCCCTTGGAAGAGTCCTCGTCACCACACCCCGGCGAGCACCAGAGCGGCAGCGACCATCAGAGCGGCGACCGGGCAACTCATCGGCGCCGAAGCCGCTTGAAGATGGAACACACGGGCCCCTACGACGCCTGCGTCTGATCGTTCCGCTTCCTCTTGGCCCGCGTCATGGCCAAGCCCATGGCTACAAGGGCGCAACCGAGTGCGACCAGTCCCAATGCATTGATACCCGTCCGTGCCAGGCGCCTGGTTCCCGCCGCCCGCCTGCTCCCCGCCGT
>JADDQT010000173.1:0-4559 GCA_016781225.1 Actinomycetota bacterium | reverse complement strand
GGGAGGCCGGCGCTGCCGTGGCTCCGTTGACGACGACCAGGTGGTCGGTCAACGATCGAGCGCCGACCTTGCCCACGCTCACCTCGGCGGCGATGGGATCACCGTTGAGGGCCGCGAGGCTGAGCCCACCGACCCGTGCCACCGCGGCGCCGAGGACGGCGGTGTCCATGGAACGGCTGCTGTCGGTGACGTACACGATGTTTCGAGGCAGGCGGCGAGCGATGGACTCCTGCAAGACCGCCTCGGAGGTGTCGTTGACGTCGAGGGCTCCGAGGCGCTTCGGGCTGGGTAGCTGGCTTTGGACCGAGGGGCTGATGGCCAGCGGTCCGCCGATCACCAGCGTCTTGGTGATCCCGAAGGAGCTGAGAGCGCCAGAGGTGGCGGGCGGAATGGAATCCCGGTCGACCAGCAGAACCGGAAGACGGAGGGCTGCAGCCATCGCCGACGCCGTGGCTGCCTCCGGTGTGCTGGGATTGACGATGACCGCCTCCGTTGAACGGTTGGGCAGCCTCTCGGCGACGGCCCTGGCGGTGTCGGCGGGAGTCGGTCCGGCGAGGCGGACGATCTTGTCGGCTGGGACCCCTGCTTCGACCAGCGCTCTGACGACCCCGCCGGAAAGGGACGCTTCGTTCCCGATCACGAAGGCGCCGACCGGGTCCATACGCGACACCTCGGCCTTGACCTCTTGGGGCAAGGTGGAGGCCGGCGATGCCAGGACGGGGCCAAGTTTGGCGCGGGCCAGGACGCCACCTGCCACGGCCCCAGCCACGTCACCTTCGTTGACGATCACCACACTGGTCGCCGGCTGGTTGGTGAAGGTGCCGGCGTCGGGATTGGTCCTGAGCACTGCCTCAGGCCCGGCGTAGGCCAGGTTCGAGAGCGCCACGGAGAGGCCAGGGAGCGTGGGCCCCGACACTCGCCGCACCGGGAGCAGGCCGGAGGTCCGTAGGTCCAGCCGCGACACGTAGATGTCCTCGGTCTCGGTCTGGAGGTTGCCCTCGCGGGAGTCCTGCCAGGCGAAGACAACTTCGTCGCGCAACGACACCAGAGCCGGGGAGTAGTTCCAGTACACCCCCTGCCGGTAGTCGAGGCCTATGTCGAGGTTCTGGGACTCGTCGCTGATGCGGCGGTTGGCGGAGAAGCGCGCTCCACCGTCGGTGGAGAAGGAGTAGTAGGTGTCACCGAAGCGGGCTTCACCGTTGCCCCAGTGCGAGTTGGTGGGAGAGTTGTAGCCGTGGCGGCGGTCCTGCCATACCACGTCCACCCGCCCGTTGACGGCCACCGATACTCGAGGATGACGCTGGTTGGGCCCCACCCCGGGTGCGCCACTGCCGGGGGGATCGTCGTTGAGCCGTGTCGGAGTCGACCACGTGTTGCCGCCGTCGGTGGAGCGCACGAACGAGACGTCGGAGTCCGCATTGATGAAGTGGTCCTGGGCCCGAACCTGTCCAGCCCGGACCGCCGGCGTCGGGCTCTCCGGCGCGGCCGGACCCTGCATGTAGGTGACGTAGACCCTTGGCGTCCTGCCCCCCGGGTCCACGGCTATGCGGGGGAAGGTGGAAGCGCCGAAGAAGTTGCCGCCGGCGTAGGTGGGGCCCGTCGCTCCAGGAGCGTCCGGCCCGTAGCCTCGGACACCGACGACCCGCGAGTTGGTCCAAGTGGCACCGGCGTCGGTGGACTTGGAGATGAAGATCGCCCCGACGGACGTCTTCGGGTTCTTCGACGCGAACACCTGCGGCGCGCTGCGCCAGGCCACGAAGACGGTGCCGTCTGGAGCCACGACTGGCTGTGACGACTCAATGGAGCCCAGGCTCTTCGGGACCTCCGGATCGTCGGACACGGTGAGCGGGAAGGGTCCGACGCTGGCCTCCGACAATCGGGGCCAGGTGATGCCGCCGTCATCGGACACAGCCACCATGGTCCGGGCCCGAGTGGCCGTCGTTCCCGGCGCCGGCGGGAGGGTGGCGGCCGCCGCTACGTAGATCCGGTCGGCGCCACCAGTGCCGGCCCCGGGCTGGACGGCAACCTCCGGACGGGTGTACGAGGGGGTGGCCTGGCCAGGCGACGAGGGCATGGCGACCACGCCCGTAATGAAGTTGGCGCCTCCGTCGGCGGAGCGTGACACCACGGCCGAGAAGCCCTCGGTGTCCCGACGGGTGGCGAAGGCGGTGTAGACGTTCTGGCCCGACCCGAACACCACACTACCGTCCATGGCCTGGCTTAATCTCCCGTCACACTGCGCGTTGGGATAGCCGGCCGCCGCCGGGGGGAATCCGGCCGGAGACGGGAGGCTGCCACCCGCCCAGCTTCTGCCGCCGTCCAGGCTTCGGTTGAACACGCAGCGCCCCCGCAGGACGTCGACTTCGACCTCCACCAGGTGCGCCGGGTTAGCGGGGTTGGCGGCCAACCCGGGCACGTCCCGGCCCCTCGGATTGGCGCGCTCGGTACCGAGGCGGCGGTTCTCCTCCGCTCGGGGCTGGGAGCCAACCTGGGACGTGGCGCCAGAGGCGGTCACGAGCAGCACTCCTGTGGCCAGCGGGATGGCCAGGATGAGCCTGCGGGAGTGGGGCATGCGCACTCGAGATCTCCTTCTTTCTAGGCCGGGGCGAAGAGAACGGGTGCCGAGAACAGGTCCTGTTTGCCGGTGTCGGGCGTTCCTCGGCGGGTGTCGGTCCACACCGGGTAAGCGGCATTAGCCGTCGACACCAGGCCCAATCGGCTACCGGGATCAGGCGTCTCTCGGTCATTGCGGGGACCGACGGTCGAGTCGAAGAGCGAATCCGAGACGGTGATGCTCTGCCAGGTCTTCCCGCCATCGAAGCTGGTGGCCAGGGCCGCCACCGCCAGAGCGTTGTTCGGGCCACTACGCCGGTCGAGGTAGACGACATCCACCCGGCCTCCCGGCGCCACGGCTACCTGGGGCAGGTACTGATCGCCCCGCGGACTCTTCTCATCGCCGACCCGCACCAGCTTCGACCAGCTCTTGCCCCCGTCATCGGAACGCCGGATGAACACGTCCGCGTCGCCGTTGCGAGCGTCCGACCAGCCGACGTAGAAGGTGCCCTTGGAATCGACCGCAATGCTCGGGAACCTCGGCAGGTATGCGAGGAAGCGCTCGGAGGCCACCAGCCCGGCGTCCACCACGGAGCGAGTGGAGAAACTGTTCCCCCCGTCAGGAGAGTGGGCCAGCACCAGCGAAAAGCGGCCCTTGTGCACAGGCCCCGGCTTGCCCTCGAAGTCGGCGGCGTCATCGCCGAAGTCCTGGTAGAGGACGAACACCTCGCCGCCGGGCCTGATCACCGGCGTGGCTGCCCCCACCCTCGACCGCGCTGCCTCGTTCACCTGCACCGGCGCCGAGAAGCTGACCCCTGCGTCGACCGAGCTGGCCATGACGATGGGGTTCGGCCCCGGACCGAATCCGGGGTTGCGCTTGTCCGCGGGAGCCTTGACCACGGCGGCCAACTCCTGAACCACGGCGGGGGTTGCCTGCAGCCAGGTGACGTGGACACGGCCCGACTCCGAGTCCACCGCCAGGCGGGGCTGGTAGGTGAAGTCGCCGGCCACCTTCACCGGCGCGGAGAAGGTGGATCCCCCGTCGCCGGAGCGCTCCAGCCACAGCCCTCCCGGGTAGTTGGCCGGCGAGTCGCCATGCATCGTGGCAAACAAGACGTACAGCGTGCCCTTGGCGTCGAAGGCCACGTCCGGTGTGTACGGGCGCTGTTCTCCGGGGGGCAACACCAGCGGGGCGGCACTCCATGTGGCGCCGCCGTTGCGAGATACGTGGACAGAGGCCCCGAACTGGGGCCGATCGATCCGGTCCGCTATCACCAAGGTGTTGCGGTCGGTGGGACTGGCGACGATCGTCGGCGAGTTGTGGGCGTTGAGCGTGGTCGTGTCCTGGTTGACAGGAACATTGGCCGAAGCCGTCATCTGCATCTCCGGCCCGCCGTCATCGCGCCACAACAGGAGCACGCCACCGAGGGCCACCAGCGCCAAACCCACTGCTACCCCGGCAATGGCCGCCCGGCGGCGCGGTGGCACCCCCTGGGTACCGGGAGAAGCCTCTGAGTCAGCCGTCTCGGCCTCGGTGGTGGCCATGTTTCCCCGCGCTCCTTCTCGGTCTCAGGAGTGCTCCTGAGAGCCGTCCCTTACTACGTTCCTTGCTCTCCTCGGCGCCGCCGAGGCTCTCAATAGAACGAGGGGGCAACCCGCAGGCTGCCCCCTCGTTCTAGGAGAGGCTTCGCCCTCATCGGGCGAAGGGATGGCTCTACCTACTGACCACGGCGGCGCAGGACGGCGGGTGCCGCCTCCTCACGCCGACCGAACAGCACCAGCCCGGTGGCCACGAGGGTCATGAGTGCGCCGGCACCGACAAGGGCCAGAGCCAGCGAGGGGCTCTTCGACTCGTTGCCGACACGGGCAGAGCGGTCACCGAGGGCCTGACCGAGGGCAGCAGGCGCTCCGGACGGAGCCGGGGCCTGGACACCGCCGACCTGAGCCGTAGGAGCACCGACGGGCGCTATGGCAGGAGCTCCTGCTGGTGCCCCTGCAGCGGCCGT
>JADDQT010000416.1 GCA_016781225.1 Actinomycetota bacterium | reverse complement strand
GAAGGGTCGGGCCGGCCCCAGAGCCACGTTCCCCCCGAGCGGGTCTCGTCCACCGTCTCCAGCTCCTTACAGTCGGCCTACAGCCAGGTCACAGGGCGCTATCAGCTTCATCCGAAAAGATGGGTCTCTACGGATATTCGTCAGGCACAAAGGTATCCCGGAGCGCCGGCCGGGTTGGGAGGCAGCATGCAGGTGAAAGAGGTCAGCGAGGTCACGGAATCCGATTGGATGCCTGCAGGGAAGTGTCGCCACGAGCCCTCCTCGACCTTCTTTCCCAGCGACGGTGTCGGCGTAGAGGCAGCCCGCCGCATCTGTGCCACCTGCCCTGTCCAGTCGCCGTGCCTGGAGTACGCCCTTCGCAACCACATCGTCCACGGCGTGTGGGGAGGGGCCTCGGAACGCGAACGCCGCCGCATCGCCCGCCGCCGGCGCCGCGAGGCGGCCAGCAAGTAAGGACCCCGGTCAGGGCGGGCCGGGACTGCCTCGAACCGACGCCGGCTGGTAGACCCTCGAACTACCGGATGGCTGCGCTAGGCCGGCTTCTTGGTGTCCTTGGCCTCGATGGCCTCGATGGCCTCCGGCTCGGTCCGCTTGGGGTCGCCGTCTTCCTTGCTGTCCGACACTCCCTGCTTGAACTCCTTCGAGGCCTGGCCCAGCGACCTGGCCAGCTTGGGCAGGCGGGTGGTCCCGAAGAGCAGCAGGACCACGACGAGGACGATGATCAGTTCCGGTGCTCCGATACCCATGACACTCCTTACGTAGCCGACGAGACGGCGGATTCCACGATCTCGAGCTCGTGCTCGAGGGTGGCACCGCTCGCCACAGGAAAGGCTACCCCCCTGCGGTCGACCACGAGGGTCGCCACGCCGAGCTCACCCCAGGCCGCCACCTCCTCGCCGAGTCGCCCGGGCCCACCCGCGGGCACCTCGAGGCGTACGAACCGGTGGACTTCGGACGGGTCCCTGCCTGCCGCCACACACTCCTGATCGAGCGCCTCCGACAGGCCACGGTACTCCACCACGCTGCCCATCGGTCCGGAGGGCCCCCAGCCGTCCGCGTGCCGCGCGGCAAGGGTGACCAGGCCCCGGTCGCTGCCGCTGACCCAGATGGGAGGAGCAGGTCGCTGGAGGGGCCGTGGCCGGCACCGCAGTCCCTCGCAGTGATGATGCCGGCCCTGGAAGGTGAAGGGCCCGCCTCCGAAGGCGCCCCTCATGACGTGCACGCTCTCGCCCAGGGCGTCCACCTCGGCGGTGGCGGCGCCAGGGCGCTCCTCCAGCCCGACGACCACCCGCCCCCCGCTCAGGACGTCGATGGTGGCGAGGGCCTTGGCCGCCACCGCAGGCCGCCGCATGCCGGCC
>JADDQT010000172.1 GCA_016781225.1 Actinomycetota bacterium | reverse complement strand
GTCAACACTCGGCCCTGCAACCAATCGGTTTGACAAGAACCGGCTCCCAGCCCCTTCCCGCCGTGGCCCTTCTGGAAGATGACTCTGCCTTCTCCGGAAGATGAGAATCTGATGGAGTAGGCGGTCATCGTGGTGGACGCGTGAGTGTCCCCTGGACGCAGCGGTCAAGCGGCAGGACCTCGGCCCGTGCGCCGGTGCCGGCGATAGCTCCGCGCCGTCGGCGGCCGTTGCCCTTCCTCGTTGTTGGTCGAACCGCCAATTACCGCACCTCGGGGCTACCCGCCGACGGCCCTTGGCGTAGCCGCTATGGGGCGGTCGACGCACGCCACTTCGCCGGTTATGAACCTGGCGTCGCCCAGGGCGGCGGTGAACTCCCCGAGGGGACTGCTTTTACGTGATGTCAGCGCTTGAGCTGTCCGTACTCCTGACGAGATCGAAAGTGCTCCCGCTTGTGGCTAACGACCTCGACCAACCTCCCTCAGCCACTCATAGTGCGTCCGGAGGGAGCGCATCGGCCGGGGGTCAAGAGCTATGGCCCTGCTCCTTCCGCAGCACTTTGAGGTTGACCGCCGCCATGGGGGACGCGTCGGCGTGGCCCGAGTCGATGGCCAGCTGTAAGGCGGCGGCGGCCCCGGCGGCGTCGCCCTGCTCTGCCCGCAGCACTCCGAGGGTGACCGCCGCCGTAGGCTCATGTCTGGCAGCCGCCTCCCAAGCCTGTCTGGCGAGGTCGTAGCGGCCAGCTTTGTAGGCGGCGAGTCCGATGCCCAAACCCTCAATCTCAGATAGTTCAGCGGCCACGCGGGCCCAGGTAGCGTCGTCAACGGGATCCTCGTTGTCTGAGACCCAGTCGACGACGTAGTCAAAGGCGTCATAGCCGTGCTCAGTTACGGTGAGAAGCGCTGCGGTGGAGACCACTGGCTCGCAGGCCCAGGCGATCGCTTCCTCGAACGACCGGTCAGTAAACGCCAGGTTCGCCCTGAGCGCGGTGAGCTTACGACTAGCGAGGAAGAGCAAGTCCTCGGATGCAATCCGGCGAGTCACGCCGCATCGCTCCCAGTCGACGGCAGCGCGCACGACGGCCGCACCACCGGGATGGACCTCACGACTTCGGCGATATCGCTCGAGCAAGAGGTTGGTGGCTGTCAGGTACTCGGCGAGGGCGGATTGTTCGCCCAGACCTGGATAGCGCTCCCGTGCGGTGATCAGCTCATCCCCCTTCAGATCCCGCTCAAGGTCGATCCGCGTCGCCGTATCGAGCAACTCGCGTACGTCTCGAGCCACCTCGGTTTCCGCTCTCAAGTTGCTCCAGCTCCCGGTATCTCAACGTGGCTAAGACGGCGACGCCCGGATAGGCCTCCCGCAGACGGCGCAGCACGGTGGTGGCGAGATGCCCGCTGCGCAGATGCGCCCCGGCGTCATCGAGCCACACCACCACGCGTCTGCCGGAAAGCTCCCGCAGGGCCGGCTCCGCGGCCAGCTCGGGAAGAGGGCGGGTGCCGCCGCCTGGGAAGGGGGAACCGGCACCAGCAATGAAGCGTCAGGCAGGGTCTTGCGTAGAGCCTCGAATGCCGTCCGGGATTTCCCCGACTTGGAGGGCCCGGCGAGAACAATGAACTCGCCTTGCTGAAGGGCGACATGAAGGTCGGCATCGACGCGGCGTTCGACGTAGGGGGCCCCCCAGTGCCCGCCTCCTCCTGGGCGATGCTGGAGCGAAAGACCCCGACGTCGTAGGGCGACACCTCGTGGACCAGGGGCACAGGCCACAACGCCAGAAGGTTTCGAAGGCGCTTGGCCTCCTCTCGTCTTGGGAGGATCACTCGCTCCCATGCCTGATCGACGAGACCGGCCAAGACCCCCGCTGTGAGAAAAAGCCGAGCAGGCCAGCCGGACAAGCCGAGGGGCGAAACAAGCTGCGCCAGGGCCCCCGCCATGACCCCCGCCCCCGCGACCGCCAGCGGAAGTCGTTTCATGTGCGTCTAGCTTGCCCGGCCATTGGGACTTGTGCGAGGCCCGGCCCGCGAAGCGGTCGGGAGGTGAGGGTGCGGATAAAGATGGCCCGACTTCGGACACGAGTGCGGCGCGAGGTAACACGCGGGGTTCCGTCCGCGCGCCGCCAGTGAGCGAACTCGTGCGGCCAAGCCGCTCACATCGCCGGTTATCTCGCCTCAGCGTGCTCCCCCGAACCGGCAGGGAGCATCGTTCTGGGGCGGTGCTCCGCGTCTTTGGGGCCATATGGGGCGCGGGCCGGTCCGCTGGAGTCGACCGTCGGTGCGGCCTCAGTGCACGGGCTGTGATGCATGTCGTTTCTACTCGGACGTATCACGTCCAAGCAGCCCGTTCACCGAGCACGTCTTGGTGATGGCCGTCTCGGTAACCAGCGCACCCCAGACCATGGCGAAGAGGCCGCGAAGACGGCCATGGCGCCCGCCGAGCGGGCCGTAACCAACGACAAGGAGGGCAGGCCCGCTGATGGCCCGAAGGACTCGTTCTGCCCCGCCCACGTTCTCTTTCATGCTGACCCCTCTCGCGTCAACGCTGCACCCGCTATCCGTGAACGGCGCGTCCAGACATCGCAAAACCTGCACAGCCAAACGACGATTACAACTATACCCCCTGGGGTAAAGGTGAATCGAGCAAGATTACGGCGTCCGCATCGGGAAAGGTCGCAGAGATTTTCTCCAAGGAGTTCCACCTATCTGTCCCGGCCTCTCCGAGCTGGCCGTCGGGTCGACGGACGAGCTCCTCGGCTCAGCCGCCACCGTCGGCTACGAGTCACCTGCCCGGAGCCAGACCTCGACGTGGAACGTCCTCGGCGGCATGAGCGCCTGACGGCCGCCGGCTTTCGACCACCCAGGAGGACTGAGCATGACCTACGCCAAGACCATCACTCTCGAGGTCCCCTACGACGAGGCCGTGCCGAGGGTGAAGGAGGCCTTCAAGGCCCAGGGGTTCGGCACCCTCACCGAGATCGACGTGCAGGCCACTCTCAAGGAGAAGCTGGGCGAGGACATGGAGCCCTACGTCATCCTCGGCGCCTGCAACCCTCAGCTCGCTCACCGGGCCCTGGAGATCGAGCGCGAGGTGGGCCTGCTGCTGCCCTGCAACGTCGTCGTGCGCGCCGACGGGCAGCGCTCGATGGTGCAGGCTCTCGACCCGAGGGTGATCGCCGATGTCCCCGGCAACGCCGCCCTCCAGCCCGTGGCCGAGGAGGCCGGTCAGCGCATCGATGCCGCCCTGGCCGAGCTGTCGGGATGAGCGAGGCGCCCGAGCACGTCGTCGCCGCCGCCCGCCGGCGCCTGCACCGCATCCAGGGCCAGCTGGGGGGAATCGTCGCCATGATCGAAGAGGGTCGATCCTGCCGTGAGGTGATCCATCAGATCGCCGCGGCCGGCAAGGCCCTCGACCGCGTCGGCGTGTCTCTTCTGGTCAGTCAGCTGCAGTACTGCCTGGAGGACGAGGAAGCCGCCCGAGCCGAGGGCTACGACCCGGCCGAGGTCGAGCGGCTGTTCATGAGCCTCACGTGACCCGGCCCTGTTGAGCGGTGTCGATGTCGTCGTGGGGGCGGGTCACAACGGCCTCGTCGCCGCCTGCTACCTGGCTCAGGCCGGACGCGATGTGGTGGTCGTCGAGCAGCTGGACCGCCCCGGGGGCGGGTCGCGCACCGAGGAGACGGTTCCCGGCTACCGCTTCGACCTGCACTCTGCGGCCCACAACATCATCAACATGACCGACATCCCGGCCGAGCTCGACCTGGCCGGGGCCGGCCTCGACTACATCGAGATGGATCCCTTCTCCATCGCCGTGCACGCCGACGGCCGGCGGGTGCGCTTCTTTCGCTCCATCGACGCCACGGTCGAGTCCATCGCCGAGGAGTCGTCAGCGGAGGCGGCCGCCTACCGGCGGTTCATGGACAAGGCGGTGCCGATCGTTCGCACCATCCTGCCTGCTGTGCGCGGTGACAGCTCCGTCAAGGTCCTGCCCGTCCAGGCGGCCAACGCCTTGCGGGCGCTGCGCCGCCATCCGCTGACCACAGCCCGCGACGTCATGAGCCCCTACGACTCGCTTCTCCATCGGTGGCTCCCGTCGGACCTGACTCGGGGGCCGGTAGGCGCCTTCGCCGCCCACGCCGGCGTCGGTCCCGCCGTTCCCGGCGGGGCGCTGTTCGCCTTTTGGCAGGCCGCCTACCACCTGTTCGGGCAGTGGCACGGCCGGGGCGGCGCCCAGAACCTCACAGACGCCCTGGTCGCCCGTCTCGGTTCCTTGGGCGGAGAGCTGCGCTGCTCCTCTGCCGTGACCCGCATCGAGACCTCTGGCGGTCGGGTCCAGGCCGTCGCCCTCGAGGGAGGCGAGCGCATCCCAGCCGGCAGCGTGATCACGGCGATGGATCCAAAGACCGCGTTGCTCCATCTGCTCCAGCCCCCGCTGGGCGGTGACGCCGGTGCGGACCTGGCGGCAGCGCGACGGTCGAACGTCGTGCAGGCCGTGGTGCACGTGGCCACCGACCGCCTGCCTCCCTATGCGAACGGCCGGGATGGCGACTGGAACGGCCTACAGAGCTACGTGGACCGCCTCGACGACCTGACATCGGCTTGGGTCCAGGCCGAGGCCGGCCGACTACCCGATCCACTCCCTCTGTACGCCTTTTCCCCGTCGGCCATCGACGCCACCCTGGCCCCACCCGGCCATCACACCATCTACGTCGCATGCCCGGCGGCGCCGTCGCGCATCGACGGCGGCTGGGCCGCCCGACGAGAGGAGTTCGTGGAGCGCTGTCTGGATACCGTGGAGGCCCGGGCCCCGGGCTTTCGAGCGTCGATCCGTGGACTCGCCAGCTGGACTCCCGACGACATGGAGCGGGTGGAGCGCTGGCCCGGCGGCCATCCCATGTACCTCGACATCGCCCTCGACCAGCTCGGGCCGTTCCGACCCACCAAGCGACTGGGCGGCTGGCGCACGCCGATCGCCGGCCTCTACGTCTCAGGCGCTGGCACCAACCCGTCAGGCGGCATTGCCGGCACTCCCGGACGACAGGCGGCCCGGGCCCTGCTCGCCGACCAGCGTTGAAGGCCCCGCTGCCCTCGATCACCGTCGCCGGGGCCATGGT
>JADDQT010000171.1 GCA_016781225.1 Actinomycetota bacterium | reverse complement strand
AGGGTCGACGAAGGCCTCGTCCCGGGCTCGCTCGGCTCGCAGGGTTTCCTCACCGGCCCGCTTCAGAGCGGCGTGCACGTCCCACTCGGCCGCGAGCAGGCTGGCCAGCACCTCGGCCGTCCGCCGGGCGTGGACCAGGTGCCGTTGGCGCTCTTCCTGGCCGGCCCCCTCGGCCGGGCTCAGAACGCACAGGGCACCGAAGACGGAGCCGTCGGGCAGCTCCAGTGTGATCAAGACGTCCGACTCGGAGTTGGGCTCGAACCGCTCCCCCTCCTTGAGGCCGGGAGCCTGCCCGGCGGCACAGAGAACGACCAGCTCGTCGCCGTCGGCCCGGGCGACCACCCACGCCAACCCGCCGGCGCGCTCGTGAGCTTCCTCCACCAGGGCTCGAGCGGCCCCGAGGAACCGCGCTGAGGTGGATGGACGGTTCCTGCCTGAATCCATGGACCTAAGGGAAGCACGCTCCGGGCCCTGAAACCAATATCTGCGGGCGAGGCGCCCCCAGCACTACCCGGATCCCTCAAGCCCGAGCGCCTCCCGTTCCTCACGCACGGCGGCGAGGACCTCGAGCTCGATGCGGTCCTTGGGCCGGCCGGCGGCCCGCTTCATTCGGATGAGGTCGTCGATGTGGGCCACGGGGACGGCGAGCCCGTCACCGAGATCCAGGACCGTGGCGTTGGCCATGAGCTCGTCGAATCCACCGGTGCCCGCTGGAAGGGCCAGGACGTCGAGGGCTCCGGCGGAGGTGTCGAAGGTGAAGTTCTGGCCCCGCTCGAGGGTCTTGGCGTCGAGCAAGACGGGCACGTCGTCCTCGACGCCGCGGAGGTGTGCGTCGAGCTCCTTGAGCGCCGCAGCCAGGCCTCCCGAGTTGTCTGCCGTCCGGTCGTAGCAGATGTCGGTGTCGTGAGTGATGGTGGGCGACCCCCTGAGCCGACCGGCAAACCCGCCGATGACCACGAAACGCACGCCGTTTCGTTGTAGGGCACCCAGGGCGGCGAAGGGGTCGTACTCGCTCATTGTCACTGCCGCGCACGGTCCAGGCGCGCCAGCATGCGGCCGTCATTCAGGGCCGACGCTGCGCGCTCGGCCGGCGAGTGGCGCAGCAGGTCTCGGATCAGCGTGCGGTCGACACCCACGCCCGCCAGGGGCACGGCCTCGACGGTGTCGCCGCAGGCCCGGAGCAGCCGGTCCAGGGTGTCCACTCGGGGAACCTCCCGCCCTCGCTCTATGCGGGCAATGGTGGGCTGGGCCACGCCCGTGGCGGCGGCCAACTGGCGCTGGGTCATCTTGGCCCGCCGTCGAGCGTGGAGCAGGGCTTGGGCCGCGTTCACCCCCGTATGATAGCGGAGAGGTCATCAGAGGTCACCCGTCGAGGCCGAGGGCGGCGATGAACGCCTCCTGGGGTACCTCCACCCGACCGATGTTCTTCATGCGCCGCTTTCCCGCCTTCTGCTGCTCGAGCAGCTTGCGCTTGCGGGTGATGTCGCCGCCGTAGCACTTGGCGATCACGTCCTTGCGCATGGCCTTGACCGTCTCCCGGGCGACGATGCGCCCGCCGATGGCGGCCTGGATGGGAACGTCGAACATCTGGCGGGGGATGACCTGGCGCAGCTTCTCCGTCATCCGCCGACCGTGGTCGTTGGCCTTGGACCGATGGATGATGGTGGAGAAGGCGTCCACCGGCACCTGGTTGAGCAGCACGTCCAGTCTCACCAGGTCGGCCGGCTCATAGCCGAGAGGCTCGTAGTCGAGGCTGGCGTAACCCTTGGTACGGGACTTGAGCTGGTCGAAGAAGTCCACCACCACCTCGGCCAGAGGGATGCGGTAGACCAGCTCGAGGCGCTCGGATGACAGGTACTCCATCTTCACCATGTCGCCCCTGCGCGTCTGGCACAGGTCCATCACCGTGCCGGTGTACTCGCTCGGCAGCAGCACAGTGACGGTGAGGAACGGCTCCTCGATGGTCTCCACCTCGCCGGCGCTGGGCATGTCCGAGGGGTTGTGCACCTTCACCATGGCGCCACCTCGGAGGTGAGCCAGGTACTCCACAGACGGAGCCGTGGCGATGAGGGTGAGGTCGAACTCGCGCTCCAGGCGCTCCCTCACGATCTCCATGTGCAGCAGGCCGAGGAAGCCACAACGGAAACCGAAGCCGAGGGCCCCCGACGTCTCGGGCTCGTAGGTGAAGCTGGCGTCGTTGAGGCGGAGCTTCTCCAGCGCTTCGCGCAGGTCGGCGAAGTCGTCACCCTCGACCGGGAAGAGGCCGCAGAACACCATGGGCTTGGGCTCGCGGTAGCCAGGAAGCGGAGCGGCGGCGGGGCGGGGCGCGGTGGTCACTGTCTCGCCCGAGCGGGCCTGGGACAGATCCTTGATTCCCGCCATCAGGTAACCCACCTCGCCGGGGCCGAGCTCGGCCACCGGCGTGGGAACCGGGGCGCGTATCCCGATCTCCTCCACCTCGTGCACGCTTCCGGCCTGCATGAAGCGAAGGCGCTGGCCGGCGGCGAGGGTCCCGTTCACCACTCGAACCGCGCTCACCACGCCCCGGTACTGGTCGTAGAGCGAGTCGAAGATGAGCGCTTGGAGGGGGGCGTCAGGGTCGCCGGTGGGCGGCGGTATGCGCTGCACCACGGCGTCGAGCAGCTCGGACACGCCGGCGCCCGTCTTGGCGCTGATGCGCAGGATGGAGTCAGCAGGGATGCCGAGCACCCGCTCGATCTCCTCGGCGTAGCGGTCCGGCTCGGCGGCGGGCAGGTCGATCTTGTTCAGTGCGGCCACGATCTCGAGGTCGTTCTCGAGGGCCAGGTAGCAGTTGGCGAGGGTCTGGGCCTGGATCCCCTGGGCGGCGTCGACCACGAGCACCGCCCCCTCGCACGCGGCCAGGCTGCGGCTGACCTCGTAGCCGAAGTCCACGTGGCCGGGCGTGTCGATGAGGAAGAGGTGGTGATCACCCCACGCCACCCGCACGTTTTGGGCCTTGATGGTGATTCCCCGCTCGCGCTCCAGTTCCATGGAGTCGAGGAACTGCTCGCGCATGTCCCGAGGGTCGACAGCATTGGTGAGCTCCAGGATGCGGTCGGCCAGCGTGGACTTGCCGTGGTCGATGTGGGCCACGACGCTGAGGCAGCGCCGGCGGTCGATGTCGGGCACCGAGCCAGGTTAGGGCCGGCCGTCGCTGCGCCTTGACGACCGGACGCGGGCCTTGTTGACTAACTTGATAAATATGATCAGGAAAGTCGGGAATTGCGGCGGACTCGCCTCTGGCGCTGCGTGATGGCCCTCCTCGGCGCTTCCTCGCTCGTGGCCGGCGCGTGCGCATCCGACGGATCGAGCCTCCCGTCGGGGGGACCGGAGGAGCCCGTCACGCTGCGCCTCGGGCACTTCGCCAACGTCACGCACGCCACTGCCATCGTGGGAATCGAGAAGGGCATCCTCGCCCGGTCGCTTGGAGCCGACAGGCTCGAGGTCAAGACTTTCAACGCCGGGCCGGCCGCCGTCGAGGCCCTCTTCACGAAGGGCCTGGACGCCGCCTACCTCGGTCCCAATCCAGCCATCAATGCCTTCGTCAAGTCCGACGGCCAGGCCGTCCGCGTCGTCTCGGGGGCCACGTCCGGGGGTGCGGCGCTGGTGGTGAAGCCCGCCATCTCCGACGCCGGCGATCTGCGGCACAAGAAGCTCGCCACCCCGCAGCTCGGCGGGACTCAGGACGTAGCCCTGCGGAAGTGGCTGGCGGACAAGGGTCTAAAGACCACTCTCCAGGGGGGCGGCGACGTGTCCATCCTGCCCCAGGACAACGGTCAAACCCTGGAGACGTTCAGGAGCGGCCAGATCGATGGCGCCTGGGTGCCCGAGCCGTGGGCCACGCGCCTGGTGCGGGAAGGTGGGGGCAAGGTCCTGCTGGACGAGCGCGACCTGTGGCCGGGGGGCCGGTTCGTGAGCACCCACCTCGTGGTGCGCACCGCCTTCTTGAAGGAGCACCCGGGCGCCGTGCGCCGGCTTCTCCAGGGCCAGGTGGAGGCCAACCAGTTCGTCAACGACCAACCGGACGAGGCGCGCCGGCTGGTGAACCAGGGGATCACCAACATCACTGGGAAGGGGCTCCCGGCCGACGTGATCGACAGCGCCTGGAAGAACCTCTCGTTCACCAACGACCCGATCGCCTCCTCATTGGTGATGTCCGCCCAGCACGCCGTGGAGGTCGGGCTCCTGGACAAGGCCGACGTCTCGGGGATCTACGACCTGACCTTGCTCAACGAAGTACTGCGCACCGCCAACCAGCCGGAGGTGAACGGACAGTGACCTTGACCGTAGATGAGCTGGTTTCGGTGGCTCCCGCCATCGGCATCAACACGGTGTCCAAGGCCTACGGCAGGGGGCCGAAGGCGGTGCGAGCCCTCGACCGGGTGTCATTGGAGGTGAGGGCGGGCGAGTTCGTCTGCCTGGTCGGCGCCTCCGGCTGCGGGAAGACCACCCTCCTCAACCTGGTGGCTGGGCTGGACTCGCCCACGCTCGGGAGCATCGACTCCGGCAGGCGGCGGATGGGCCTGATGTTCCAGGAGGCGGCCCTGTTTCCGTGGCTCACGGCAGGCGCCAACGTGGAGCTGGCCCTCGAGCTGCGTGGCGTTCGCTCGCGGACCGAGCGGCGGCGGCAGGCGGCCGAACTGCTGGAGCGCGTCCATCTCCGCGGAGCTGCCGACCAGCGCCCCCACGAGCTGTCAGGGGGCATGCGCCAGAGAGTGGCCCTGGCCCGGGCGCTGGCTCAAGACGCCGAGGTGCTGCTGATGGACGAGCCCTTCGGCGCCCTGGACGCCATGACCCGCGACCTTCTCCACGACGAGCTGGAGCGCCTGTGGTCCACCACCGGCCTCACCGTGCTGTTCGTGACCCACAACGTGCGCGAGGCTGCCCGCCTGGGCGACCGTATCGTGCTGCTCACCAGCCGCCCCGGTCGGGTGGCGGCCAGCTACGACGTGGCCATCCCCCGTCCCCGCCGTATCGAGTCGCGAGAGGTGGCCTCTCTGGCCGCCGAGGTCACCGACCGGCTCCGTACCGAGGTACGACGCCATGGTCATTAGCGGCGGGGCCACTGACGAGGGAGACGCCCATGGCCATTGACAGCCGGCTCCTCGAGGAGGAGCTGGCCGGCCTGGAC
>JADDQT010000170.1 GCA_016781225.1 Actinomycetota bacterium | reverse complement strand
AACGTGGGAGCCGAAGTGGTGGGCCTGCTGGCCGAACGCAACGGCGGGCGCCTGCGACGGTCGAAGGAACGCTCACTGGTCGACGAGGTCCGCCTGGGAGGCCGTCGCCTGGCACTGGCCTTCCCTCAGACGTACATGAACGACTCGGGCATGGCGGTGGCACCGCTCGTGCGCCGCTTCGGCATAGTCGACCTGGAGCGTTTGGTGGTGGTGCACGACGAGTTGGACCTGCCCGTGGGAAGGCTCCGGGTGAAGGTTGGCGGTGGCCTGGCCGGTCACAACGGCCTGCGCTCGATCAAGGCCCACCTCCACAGCGACGGCTTCTGCCGGGTTCGCATCGGCATCGGCAAGCCGCCTGGACGCCAGCAGGGCGTCGATCACGTGCTCAAGGCTCCGGGCAAGGGGGAGCGGGCCGAGCTGGACGTGGTGGTGGAGGAGGCGGCCGACGCCGTCGAGCTGATCCTGAGCGACGGGCCGGCAGCCGCCATGGACCGCTACAACTGAAACCACCAAGCGCCAGTGCCGCGTTCAGCGGCGACGAGGGAGGTGGCGGCGGACTCGCACGAGCATTCGCACCATCTCCTCGCCCAGCTCCGTGGGGGCGGACCGTGGGTTGTTGTAGACCACGTACTCCTTGGCCACCAGGGTGGACAGGTAGTCGAGCAGGGCCGCTTCGTCGTCCTTGACGAAGAGATAGTCCGGGTGCTCGTCGTTGTAGAGGACTAGGCCGGCATCGGCGTCGAACCGGCTGCGGCCTTCTCCGGGTTCGGGGTCGGGAGCGATGTCAGGCAACCGTTGGGAGCGAGACCGGTCAGGCCGGGCCGTCCCAGGCGGAGCGGGAGGTTCGGGATCGGTGGCAGGAGGGAGGAGGTCGTCGATGGGCGGCGGCTCGTGCGGTTCCTCCGGATGCCGGTCTTCGGCCTCGGGTTCGCCGGCCGAGGCCGGAGGCGCCCCAAGCATTCCTCCCTCTCCCTCCTCACTGCCGACGAGGGTCCGCATGGGATTGTCCAAATCGGCCAGCTCCCGGAGGACGCGCTGGAATATGCGACGAACAGCGTCGGACAGCCGGTCGGCCGTCTGCTCGTCCACAGCTCGGGCGATGCGGGCGAGCGTCTCGACGACGGCAGGCTCGATTCCCTTGATCGCTTGCACGAACACCGGGAAGGCGCTCCGGTCGCGGACGATGGCTCGCCGTCCCGCAGTCTGTTCCAGCGAATCGAAGATGATCTGGCCCGAGACCTGGTCGCTGTTCCAGGGCGGTCCGGCGAACTCCTCCAGCTCCGTCAGGTCGTCGATGATGGTGGTGCCGGCGCGACCCACGACCGCTACCCTCCGGCGCCGGTCATCCTTCGGAGCCACGTAGATGGCGAACTCGATGTGGCCCCATAACGTCGGCTGAGCCGGGATGGCCAGGCGGACACCGTCGGGCTGCTCCGGGGTGACCAGCTCGGCGTGGCGACCTTCGACGACCTCGATGCTGTAGTCCCCTCGAGCCAGCGCCGGGCCTCGGCGACGCCGGAGGTAATCCACCACCTTGCGTTGGGTGAGCACCCGCAGCACGTCGGGTTCGAGGCCCGACAGGTACACAGTGGTGCCCGGCGCCGGCGAGCCCGGCGTCGCTCGTTCAACTCCAGGTGGGCCGTGGCTCGGCCCCGCTCCAGGCGTAGACATGTGGTCACGTCTGATCCCTCGGCCCGGGTGACGATGTCGCAGCGCTGGCCGAGCTGTTGGAAGGCCAGCATTCCGATGGCCTTCTCGCCGAGCGTCCTGTCATCACCGGCCTTTGCTGACTCGAAGAGATTGCGCGCCATCTGGCGCAGACGGTCTGCGTCCATCCCCCGACCGTCGTCCTCCACGGCGATCATCGGGTATCTACCCTTCCGGCGCAGCAACACCCGGATGCGTCCCCCCCGTCGCTCGGACTCCGCATACTCGTCGGCGGCATTGGAGACGAACTCGTTGAGGGCGTCCTTGGGGTCCTGGTAGGCCTGGCCTGTGACCAGCACGGCCTTTGCCAGGTTGCCGATGCGAAGACGCACCTTCTCGGGAGCCACCGGGCTGGATGCTACGGCCCGTCCGGCGCCCGAGACGTCGAATTGACGCCGGTAGCCTGGTGCCCGTGAGCCTCGGCTCGCTCCCCCCTCTGCTCCGCCAGGACGCCACGCTCACGTCGTTGGCCGGTCGGGCGACGGCCACCGTGGCCGTGCCCGAGGCGGCACGCGCCTTCGTGGTGGCCGGTATGGCACGGCTCCTGGAGCGGCATCCGCTGGTGGTGGCCACGCCGACGGCCGCCGATGGGGACCATCTGGCTCAGGACATCCGGGCGTTCCTCGGCGACACGGAGGTCGAGACCTTCCCGGCCTGGGAGACCCTGCCCTTCGAGCGCATCAGCCCGAGCATCGAGACCATGGGTCGGCGGTTGCGCGCCATGTGGCGCCTGCGCAATCCCGACCGCATGCCCCGAGTGCTGGTGGCCCCGGTGAAGGCTCTGGTGCAGCGGCTCGGGCCCCACGTGGAGGACGTGGAGCCGGTGGTGGTGGTGCCCGGGGACCGGCTCGACTCCGACCAGCTGGTGAGCCGTCTGGTGGCCGCCGGTTACCGGCGCGAGTACCAGGTCGAGCACCGGGGCGAGGTTGCGGTGCGGGGCTCGATCGTCGACGTGTACCCGTCGACCGCCGACGAGCCGGTGCGTGTCGACCTGTGGGGCGACGACGTCGACCGCCTGAGCCTCTTCTCCGTCGCCGACCAGCGTTCCACCGAGGACCTGGAGTGCGTCGAGATCTTCCCCTGCCGTGAGCTGCTGCCGACCGCCGAGGTTCGCGCTCGCGCCGGCCGGCTGGTGCGCAGCGAGCCCTGGGGCCGCGACCAGTGGGAGCGGGTCTCGGAGGGCATGGTCTTCGACGGCATGGAGTCATGGCTGCCTTGGCTCACCGAGGGCGAGCACGTCCTCCCCGACCTCATCGGCCCCGATGCCCAGGTGCTCCTCGTGGAGCCCCGTCGGATGCGGGACAGGGCGGCCGAGCTCCTCGACGAGGAGGCGGCTCTGGCCGGCACGCTGGCGGGCACGTGGGGCGCCGGCGATCGGGCCTTTCCCCGCCTGCACCTGCCCTTCGACCGGCTGCTGGCCCACACCCGGGCGCCTTCGTGGTTCCTCACCGCCGCACCCGAGGGCCCCGGCACTGCCGCCGTCGAGGCCCAGGGCTGGGAGCCGGTGGTGGGCGACGGGGGCCGCCTGGCCAAACGCCTGATCGAGCTCGCGTCCGACGCATACCGGGTGGTGGTGTGCGCCGAGGGCCGCGGCAGTGGGGCGCGCATGGCCGAGGCCCTGCGGGACGAGGGCCTGCTCGTCGAGAGCGGGGGTGACCTCACCGCGCCGGGCGCCCATCTCGTGGTCCAGTCGCTGGAGCGGGGGTTCGTGCTGCCGTCGGCGAAGCTGGCCGTGCTGGCCGAGAGCGACGTCAGCGGCCGCCGCCGTCCACACCGTCGTCCCCGCCCGCGACGCGCCCCGAGCGAGGGCTTCTTCGACGACCTGAAGATCGGCGACTACGTCGTGCACCACCACCACGGCGTGGGCCGCTACGGCGGGATGGTCACCCGCGCCATCGGGGGGGCCGCCCGCGACTACCTCCTCCTCGAGTACCGCGGGGGGGACAAGCTCTACGTGCCCTCGGACCAGATCGACGCCATACGCCCATACACCGGCGGCGAGTCGCCCAGCGTGCACAAGCTCGGTGGCTCCGACTGGCGCAAGACCAAGGCCCGCGTACGAGCCGCGGTGCGCGACATCGCCCAGGAGCTGGTGGTGCTGTACCGGCGGCGGATCACGAGCCCCGGCCATCCCTTCGCGGGCGACACGCCGTGGCAGCGCGAGCTCGAGGACGCCTTCCCCTACACCGAGACGCCTGACCAGGACAAGGCCATCACCGAGGTGAAGGCCGACATGGAGCAGTCGGCGCCCATGGACCGCCTGGTCTGTGGCGACGTGGGGTTCGGCAAGACGGAGGTGGCCATCCGGGCGGTGTTCAAGGCTGTGCAGGATGGCAAGCAGGCGGCCGTTCTGGTGCCCACCACCCTCCTCGCGCAGCAGCACTTCACCACCTTCTCGGACCGGTTCGCCGGCTACCCCGTGCGGGTGGAGGTGCTCTCCCGCTTCCTCACCCCGGCCCAAGCCAAGAAGGTGGCACGCGACGTGAAGGAAGGGGTGGTCGACGTCGTCATCGGCACCCATCGCCTCCTGAGCGGCGACATCGCGTTCAAGGACCTCGGCCTGCTCGTGGTCGACGAGGAGCACCGCTTCGGCGTGACCCACAAGGAGGCCATCAAGAAGCTGCGGGCCAACGTCGACGTGCTCACGCTCACCGCGACGCCCATTCCCCGCACCCTGGAGATGAGCCTCACCGGCCTGCGTGACCTGACGCTGCTCAACACGCCGCCCGCCGAGCGCCAGCCCATCCTCACCTACGTCGGCGAGTACGACGAGAGAGCCGTGGCCGAGGCCATCAGGCGGGAGCTGCTGCGGGAGGGGCAGGTGTTCTTCGTGCACAACCGCGTGGCCGACATCGACCACGTGGCCGACACGCTGCGACGGCTCGTGCCCGAGGCCCGAGTAGCCGTCGCCCACGGCCAGATGGACGAAGGCACTCTGGAGAGCGTGGTGCTGGACTTCTGGGCCGGTGCGTACGACGTCCTGCTCTGCACGACCATCATCGAGTCGGGCATCGACATGCCGTCGGTCAACACCCTGGTCGTCGACCGGGCCGATCTGCTGGGCCTGGGCCAGCTCCATCAGCTGCGGGGCCGGGTGGGGAGGGCCGGCCAGCGCGCCTATGCCTACATGTTCTTCCCTCCCCATGTGTCGCTCTCCGAGGAGGCGTACGAGCGGCTGCGAACCATCGGCGAGCACACCGAGCTGGGATCGGGCTTCAAGATCGCGATGAGAGACCTACAGATCCGTGGTGCCGGCAACCTGCTGGGCGCCGACCAATCCGGCCACATCGCCGCCGTGGGCTACGACCTCTACGTCCAGATGGTGAGCGAGGCGGTGGCCGAGCTCAAGGGCGAAGAGCCCCGGGAGCCGGCCGAGATCAAGCTAGACCTGCCGGTAGCGGCCAGCCTGCCCGCGGACTACGTGCAGCGGGAGGATCTGAGGCTCGAGGCCTACCGCCGACTGGCCACCATCACCACCGACGCCCAGGTGGACGACGTC
>JADDQT010000169.1 GCA_016781225.1 Actinomycetota bacterium | reverse complement strand
TCTCCACGTCGCTGGCCACGACGATCTCCACGTCCGCCAGGCGATCGTCCAGCCCGGACAGGTCCACGGACTCGAGGTCCGCCAACGCTCCGCCACCCGAAGAGAGGTCGTTGCCGCTCCCATCCGTGAAGCGCGCCCCGAGGGCGCAAGCCATCCCCGCACCGCCGTCATTGGTCGCACTGCCGCCTATGCCAACCAGGAGGCGCCGTGCCCCCCGATCAAGAGCGTCTCCGATGAGCTCCCCCGTGCCGTACGTGGTGGCACGTCGCGGGTCTCGCCGGTCCTCACTCACCAGGGCCAGACCGGAGGCGGTGGCCATCTCGATGACCGCCGTGGTCAGGCCCCCGGCGTCGATCACGCCGTAGCGAGCCTCCACCTCGTCCCCGAGCGGCCCACGAACGCTCACGTCGACGAACGAGCCGCCGGCTGCGGAGACCATGCTCTGGACCCAGCCTTCTCCACCGTCCGACAGAGGCAGGAGCTCGATGCGAGCGTCGGGCCAGACCCGCTGGAGCCCCGCCGCCAACGCCTCCGCCACCTCCTTTGCCGGCAGGGACTCCTTGAACGAGTCGGGGGCGACGACGACCTTGAGCTCGGGGCTCTCCGTCAAGCAGGCGGTGGTGGGTCGGCGACGTCGAACCAGAGCTCACCGCGGCCGTCGGGGTCACCGGTGTAGTTGATGGTGACCTCCTCGCCCTCCTCTATGGCCGTCACGGCGAGGAAGCGGACAACCTTGCGCCGGTGGTCCAGCTCGTACCTGGCGTTGGGCTCCCACGAATGGTTGTAGAGCGAGCCGAAGCCCAGCGCCACGGCGATGGCGTCGTTCTTCCAGGTGAAGTAGAGGCCACGCAGCGCCGTCTCCTCGAGCAGCGCCTCCTGCTGCGGTGGGCAGACGACGACCGGGCAGCATTCCACCAGCTCCCCGGGCTCGAAGGAACGGGCCGCGAACACCCCATCACCGTGGATGGGCGAGGGGCTTACGAACAGCCGCTCGGTCCGGACGAGCGTTCGGGGCCGTGCTGCCTGCGACGTCACCTTCGAGGATCCCATGTCTCTACCTGCGGCGCGCGCCCTCGGAGCTCGATCCTCAGGCGGTCCCCTCGACAGCTTCGGGTTCGGACAGCAGCAGCGCCCGTTCCTCGAGCAGGCCGACGACGAGGTCCCGCATGGAGAAGACGCCAAGGAGGTCACCCTTGTCGTCGGCTACGACCAGGTGCCGGAAGCCCTTCTGCCTCATGACGTGCGCCGCTTCGAGGATGTCGAGCGACGCCACCACCGTGGTGAGCTTGCCGGTCACGAAGTCGGCGACGGTGGCGCTGTCTGCGTCCTTGCCCTGGGCGATCGCCCGTAGCGCTTCCCGGTCGGTCACGATCCCGGAGGGCTTCCCACCGGTAATCACCACCGCCGACCCGACGCCTCGCTCCATCATCGACACCGCCGCTTCCCGGAGGCTGTCGCCTTCCTCGACCGTCAGCACTGACCGAGTTACGAACGGTCCGATCTCCATGGCTACCTCCGGATGCTGGTTGCTCGGGCCACGGGGTGCGACGACACCCCGGCCGAGGCGGACTCTAGCCAGCTGAGCCGCCTGTCGAGATTTCCCCCTCTGGGGCTACCCTGACGCCCGTGGCTCTCGTCCATCGGGTGATGTACCCATCCGCCATCCTCTCCCTGGACGAGTACGTGGCTCGCGGCGGCGGCGAGGGCCTCAGCCTGGCCCGAGCGGCAGAGCCCGCCGCCATCATCGACGCCGTTACCGAGTCGGGCCTGCGGGGACGAGGGGGGGCCGGCTTCCCTGTGGGACGGAAGTGGCAGACCGTGGCCGAGAACCAGGCAGCGGCCTCCACACCGTCCTCCGTGGTGGTGAACGCCGCTGAGGGCGAGCCGGGCACCCTCAAGGACCGCACCATCCTGCGGAGGAACCCCTACGTGGTGGTCCAGGGGGCCCTCGTCGCCGCTCGGGCGGTGGGCGCCGACCTGGTGGTCTTCGCCACCAAGCGCTCCTTCGAGGGCGAGGTGGAACGGGTGCGGGCCGCCGTGGAGGAGGCCGAGGCCAACGGCTGGAACGACGGCGTGGAGATGGTCGTCTACGAGGGTCCCGACGAGTACCTCTACGGTGAGGAGAGCGCCCTGCTCGAGACGGTGGACGGGCGCTGGCCGTTCCCCCGGGTGGTGACCACCTTCAGGCGCGGCCTCCTGGGCAACGGCGCCACCCCCACCGACGCCCCCGTGGGGCCGGCCCTGGTCAACAACACCGAGTCGCTGGCCAACGTCCCCCGCATCCTGTCTCGGGGTCCGGCGTGGTTCCGGACGGTGGGCACCGAGAAGTCGCCGGGGACGATCGTGTGCACGGTCACCGGCTACACCCAGCGCCACGGGGTGGGCGAGGTGCGCATGGGCACGCCGCTCAGCGAGGTCATCGACGAGATCGGGGGAGGGCCCCGAGACGGACGGCGCATCAAGGCTGTCATGTCGGGGGTGGCCAACGGCATCATCCCTGCCTCCAAGCTGGACACGCCGGTCACCTACGAGGACCTGTCCGCCATCGGCAGCGGCGTGGGGTCGGCCGGCTTCATCGTCTTCGACGACACCGTCGACATGGCCGCCGTCGCCGCCGGCGTGGCCCGCTTCCTGGCCGTGGAGTCCTGCGGGCAGTGCCTGCCCTGCAAGCTCGACGGCATGGCCCTGGCCGACCTGCTCACCAGGCTTGGCTACTCGAACCTGCAACAGACCGACTACGACGTCATGCGCCGGCGTGTGGCCGACGTGGCCGATCGGGCTCGGTGCTTCCTCGCCGTCCAGCAACAGGTGGTGCTGGCCAGCATCCTCGAGCACTTCGGCGACGAGCTGTCGGACCACCTCTCCCCCGACGCCGGCCCGGTGTCGCCCGAGCTGATCAGCGAGCTCATCGACATCCGGGGAGGTCGGGCCATCCTGGACACCCGTCACTGGGACAAGCAGCCGGACTGGACCTACAACAAGACGTACTCGGGGACGGTGCCGGTGGAGCTCTACGCGGGCAAGCGCCCCCCCTGGAGGGCGTAGCCGCCACCTCAGGCCGGCTCGATGGTGGCTATCAGGTAGCCGCTGGTCGTCCGGAAGGCGGCCGGGTCCTCGTTGGCCGCCTCCAGTATCTCGATCGCCCGCGCCGTCAAGTCCTCCCAGCGGCCTGCCGGCTCGAGCACGGCACGGGCGGCAGCCCAGCCGGGATGATCGGCGAACTGGTCCGTCGCCCACGCCCTGGCCGACGGCCCGATGAAGGCGAGCCCTTCGGCGCGTACCGACACCCGGGCCGGAGCGAACAGCCCTTCCAGTACCGCTGGGTCGCCCCACTGCACCCGTGGCGCCGGGGTGTCGCCGAGCCCGTTCACGAGCCACGGCGAGGAGGCGCTCGGACCGGTCGACGCCAACGATGAGACCGCCCGCGCCGGCCGCTCGCAGCGCCGCGTTCCCCGTATCCGTGGCCACGTCCAGCACCTGCTCGCCCGGGCCGATGGTCGCCGCGTCGAGCAGGGCTCCCGACGCCTCGTCCAGCTGGTCGGCCGTTCGCTCGTAGTGACCGACGCCCCAGTCGAAGCTCATCCCGGACCAGGGACTGCTGTCGTCGGCTGGCCGGCATCCGGACCGTCGCTCGGCTGCGGGATGGGCGACCAGAGCCTGTTGACCGCCTGTTGACCACCAAGGCCACGGCCAAGCCGATGAGCCCGCCGAACACCACGTCGGTCGGGTGGTGCCCCCGTGATCGCACGATCGACCAATGAGCCGCCAGGGCGGACAGGGCCAGCGGGACGAAGGTCAGCGGCAGCTCTCGAGCGGCGCCGGCGATGAACGCAGGTGGGTGGCAGCATGTCCGGACGGGAACGAGGACGTCACCGGTCCGACCCCTCGCTTCCTTGCCCTACGGGGCCGAGGCCGTCGGACCACTGGCTTCACCACCAGGTTGGCCACCACGTCGGCGGCTGTTGAGCCACATGGCCCGCCTTGTCCAATACCCGAAGCACCCACACCCATCGAGTGGTAGCACTCAGTGTCTCAACCATGCCCAGGTATCTTGGCAAGCAGCTCCGGGCCACGCGGTCGCGATGAGTTCGTCTCCTCCTGTTCGTCTTGACCAGAGTGGTCGACAAGGAGGCGCTGCGATGAATGAGAACGTTGGACAAGCAGTTCTCCGCGGCTCATTCATGGCCCTGGGCGATGGCAGGCACAAGCTGCCATCAAGGCCGAGGTGCGCGCCGCCATCTCGAAGCAGGCGGGCGACGCCGTGACCGTGCGCTTGGAACAACGGCTCGGCGACTGAACCGCTGGTGACTTGACCTCTCTGGGAGGGGCGCCAGCAGCCGGCCACCCGTAGAGTGCTTCCATGGGCGGCCACGTCGAGCGGTTTGTGACACCAGTTTCCTCCGGGCGCTAGCTGTGCTCGACGCCGTCGTCATAGGCGCCGGCCACAACGGTCTGGTGGCGGCCAACATGCTGGCCGACGCCGGATGGGACGTTGCCGTGCTCGAGGCCCAGCCCGTCCCCGGCGGCGCAGTGCGAAGCGCCGAGCTCACCAGGCCCGGTTTCGTCCACGACGTGTTCAGTGCCTTCTATCCGCTGGCGGCGGCCTCACCCGTGCTGGCCGGACTGGAGCTGGAGTCCTACGGACTCCGGTGGTGTCGCTCGCCTCTGGTGCTGGCCCACCCCACCCCCGAGGGCCCGTGCGCCGTGCTCTCCACGGACCTGGACGAGACGGCGGCTTCGCTCGACCTCTTCGCCCCTGGCGATGGTGAAGGCTGGCGACGTCTCTACGGCCTCTGGGAGCGGGTGGGGCGGGACTTCGTCGACGCCCTGACCTCGCCCTTCCCGCCTGTGATGGCGGCGGCGAAGCTGGCGGCCGGCCTCGGTCGCCGCGGCATTCGTGACTTCGCCCGTCACAGCCTGCTGCCGGTGCGGCGCCTGGCCGAGGAGCACTTCGCCGGTGCCGGCGGAGGACTACTGCTGGCCGGCAACGCCATGCACACCGATCTAGCCCCCGAGGGGGCCATGAGCGGCATGTTCGGCTGGCTCTTGTGCTGCCTCGGCCAAGAGCACGGCTTCCCCGTACCCCAAGGCGGCGCCGGTGAGCTGGTGACGTCTCTGGTCCTCCGCCTCCAGGCCAAGGGAGGCGAGCTGCACTGCGACACGCGCGTCACCA
>JADDQT010000415.1 GCA_016781225.1 Actinomycetota bacterium | reverse complement strand
CCGGGATTGCCGCTGGTGCGGCCGCGGCCCTCCCGCCGGCGCCTGTGCTGCAGGACGTCGGCCACAAGCTGCCAGGCGACCGCCGGGCCGCAAGCCCCACACGTGGGGCGACCCGTAAGCGGGTTGACGGCCCGGCTTGCCTCGCCCGGCTGATCGCAGGACCCACAGCAGCACCGACCCAACGAAAGGACAGCCACCATGAACACCGTCAACCTCATCGGACGCCTCACCGCCGACCCCGACGCGGAGCAGTACGACCGCAAGGACGGCAAGGGAATGGTCACCGTGGCCCGCTTCCGCCTAGCCGTCGCCAGGCCGGCAGCCGACGCGGATCCCGACTACGTGCCCGTCGTGGCCTTCAACGGCCTGGCCGCCAGCATCATGGACTTCTGTCGCCGAGGGCGTCGGGTCGCCGTCACCGGACGCCTGACGCACTCGGAGTGGACCAGCGAGGCGGGCGAGCGCCGGTCGCGACTCGAGGTGAACGCCAACCAAGTCGACTTCCTCGACCGTCCCGGCGGGCCCGGGAGCGAGCAGTAGCGCCCCGGCGCGGCGCCAGGTCGTCAGGTCCGCAGCGTGTGCCATGGCCACCTCGTCTCACGGGGGCCCCGACGGGCCCCCGTGGCCCTGCCGGGTCTGTGGAGACCCGTCGTGGCGCAGCGACGAGTTGGGCCCCGGCCCATCCCTGTTGCGTGATCCACGCTCGAGAGCACCCAGGCCAGCCGTGCTTGGCCTGCCTGGAGTCCAAGGCCGCCGCTCGTCGCCGCCGGCGCCAGTAGCGGTCGGCGGGACAGCAGCTCGTACCGTTTACCTGGCGCCGGCGAACACGCGTTCGCTACCGTCGAGCTAGTGGCCGAGCAGCTGAGCGAAACGGACATCGAGCGCTTGCGGCGCTCCATCGCCATGCTTTCCCCTCGCCACCCCGCCGCGCTAGACCGCGAGGCAGCCCTTGGGCTCCTGGCCGAGCTACAGCTCCTCCGGGGCAAGGACCGCCGGGTGCGAGATCTCGTCCGGCAAGTCTCGAGCCTCTTGGAGGGACAGGACCTCCACCCCTGACCCTTGGCCGGCGAGCCCAAGAAGCCAGAGACTGCGAAATCTTTGCTGTCCGGTCCTGTCTAGACGCCCACCCGGGCCTCGAAGGGACATGACCGAACCAGCTCTAATCGTCGTCCTTCTCAGCCTCTTCATGAGCGTGATCCAAGCCCTGATCGACTGGCTGACGTACCGGCAGAGCCGCCACGGCAGAGACGGTAGTTCGAACAGCTGAGCGGCCAGAAGGCCGCGTCCGACCACCCACGGCTGACGCCGGTAAGATGGTCAACCATGTCGAAGCAAGATATGCGATTGGCTACCAATCGCTCGGCCCGGGACGGGCCGAGGCTCTCGGTAGCCACCGCGGGCCGACCGTCGTTGGCCGGGTCGGCGGAGCCGGCACG
>JADDQT010000414.1 GCA_016781225.1 Actinomycetota bacterium | reverse complement strand
GGAGGATGGAGTCAGAGCTTCTGACCCATCCCCGTCCAGGAGGAGGTGGATCGTTAGGGTCAGGAGCCCTGGGTCCCGGCCTGACCTGCGAATCGGCTGACACCGGCTCGGTTGTCATGCGAAACGATCTGTCGGCCGGGCCCCAGGGTTTGATCCCGGCACCCACCGGTCGGGCCGTCTGATCTGCCCGACCTGGACAAGAGGTCGGGGGTCACAGGTCGGTCGGGCCAGCAGGTGCGTGCCACCCCTACGTAGAGAAAGGGATGGCATGACCATCGTAGAGAGCCGCGCCGTGACTGGCGGCGTGGACACGCATCAAGACGTACATGTGGCTGCTGCGCTCGACGGCATCGGCGGCCTGCTGGGCGTCGAGGAGTTCGCCACGACCACCGCTGGCTATGTGGAGCTGCTCGGCTGGCTGCGCGGGTTCGGAGCGGTGCAGCTGGTCGGCATCGAGGGGACCGGCAGCTATGGCGCCGGCTTGGCCCGCTACGTCCACACCGAAGGCGTGCGCGTGGTCGAGGTCGATCGCTCCGACCGCCAAGACCGTCGCCGCCACGGCAAGTCCGATCCACTCGACGCTGTCAGTGCAGCCAGGGCCGCGCAGTCGGGGCGGGCCAGAGGAGCGCCCAAGGGCCGCGACGGCGCCGTCGAGGCGATCCGGGCCCTGATGGTGGCCAAGCGCAGTGCTCGGGGCGAGCGGACACAAACGATCAACCAGGCCAGAGCCCTTATCTGCACTGCTCCCGACGATGTCAGGGGCCGCTTCGAGAAGCACTCGAGCGCCGCTCTGGTGGCTGAGATGGCGTCGCTGCGCCCCCGCCCAGGCGACACCGTCGGCTATGCCACCCGCGTCGCGCTAAGGGAGCTGGGGCGGCGCGCCGAGTTCCTCGCCGAGCAGATCGACCGCCTCGATGACCTGCTTGTTCCCCTCGTTGCGGCCCGCGCACCCGCACTGTTGGCCCTTCGTGGGGTCGGCCCTGACACCGCGGCCATCCTGCTCGTGGCCGCCGGTGATCGCCCGGAGCGGCTCCGCAGCGAAGCGGCATGGGCGCATCTGTGCGCTGCCGCCCCGATCCCGGCCTCCTCCGGCAAGATCACGCGCCATCGCCTCAACCCGGGCGGCGACCGCCAAGCCAACCATGCGCTGTGGCGGATCGTCATCACCCGCATGAGCTCCGACCCTCGCACCCGCGCCTACGTGGAGCGTCGCAGCGCCGAGGGCAAGTCCAAGATGGAGATCATCCGCTGTCTCAAGCGTTACGTGGCCCGAGAGGTCTATCCCCACCTCCGCCCGGCTACCGACTGACGCAGTCTCGGGGGACGGCCTGACCCAATAATCGGCTGCCGCCCTCAGGCTGGCCTTCGAACGATTCGTCGGCCGTCCCCGAACCAAACACCGACCAGCTGGCGCGTGACCTCATAAGAGCTTGCCCGCAGTCGAGCGGCCCGTCCCTGTCTTGTCCGCACTACCCAGCAATTGCCCCTTGACAACCCATAGGAGCATCG
>JADDQT010000168.1:0-4768 GCA_016781225.1 Actinomycetota bacterium | reverse complement strand
GCCATGCCGCCCCCCAACACACGAGGGCAAGGCCCCACATCCGGGCCGCCCACGACAGGCGCCATTCCCGTCCCAGGAGCAGAGGTAGGGCGGCGGCGAGCAGGAACGCCCAGCCGATCGGCGCGTCTCCGAGGGAGACCCCCGGCGAGCCGATCTGGAAACGGAGGAGGCTCCCCCACCCATAACCTCCGGGGGGCGCCGTCGTCTCGCCCAGGAGGGCCGCGAGCTGGGCACCGGGACGGAGGAAGGTGAGGGTCCACGGGAACAGCAGCACGGCGCTCACGCCCACGCCGCCCAGACCCACCACCAGCGCCCGGCGCGCCGGTCCGGCGCCTCCTGCGAGCACGGACCCGGCCACTACGCCAAGCGCAATGAGCACGGCCATGAGGACCACCGAAGGCGAAAGGGCGGCGGCCACGGTCAGCAGCAACCCCAGGCCGAGGATCTCCCGCTCGAGCTCCCGGCCCGCCTCGGCCTCGGCAAAGGGCTCGATGCCCGTGGCCCGTAGAAGGCGGCCCAGCACCCACGGCGCGGTGGCGTAGGCGACCAAACCGCTGACGCGGCCGGCGGCCAGAGCGTTGTAGGGCACGGGTACCGCGGCGTACACGACCAGGGCGGCCAGGGACGCCTGCTGCGAACCGAAGGCCCTGGCGACCCGATAGGCACCGAC
Source organism: Actinomycetota bacterium (assembly GCA_016781225.1). Taxonomy (GTDB): domain Bacteria; phylum Actinomycetota; class Acidimicrobiia; order Acidimicrobiales; genus YB1-3. The sequence goes on along the minus strand of JADDQT010000168.1, from coordinate 4,098 downwards.
GGCGCCGAGGGGCAGCGCAGCTATCACCAGCAGCGTCTGGAACAGGGCGGCGGACCCACCCAGCAGCAGGCCGCCCAGGCCCAGGACGACGAAGGCCGGAGGGGCGGGGCCCTGGTCGCCCAACCCAACCTCTCGCCAGCTCGAGAGGAACCTTCCCAAGAGCCCGAAGGCGCCGTCGGAGACCGGCGCCAGCTCGTTCACCGTGGGGATGCCACTGCTGATCAGCTGCCGGCTCCCGACGAGGAGCAGCACGATGGCCGTGGTGCCCACCAGCAACGGCAGGCGAAGGTCGCGGCTCTCGGCCGAGGCGGCAATGCGACCGGCGACGACGCGAGGCCGGAGGTTCTCGCCCAGGACCTGGGTGCGCACGAAGTTGACGAAGCGCACCACGTCCCTGGCCTGGAGGTCCCGTATCTCGCCGTCGCTCATGCGGCGATGGCTCTTCACCTCACGGCGAGCGTTGCGGAGCTGGGCGAGGTGGCGCAGGTTCCAGGACCAGGCCCGCATGGTGTCGCGCGCCGCGCCGGCGCGACCGGTGACGATGTCGCCGACGATCTCGAGCAGCGCGAGCACCCCCGCCTGGGGAAGGACTCGGGCCAGGTGCCAGGGCCCGTACGCCTTGAGCACGGCCCGGAGGCGGTGGCGCAGCTGGAGGGGTCTCACCCGGCGACGGACGGCTTCGGCGTTCTTAGGTGGCGGCCCGCCGCCCGGTGCCCGATGTCCGGAGGTCATGGCCTCCAGGTGCCGCACGCGTGCTGCAGGCGCCACCACCACCCTGGCCCCGGCGATGTGGGCCCGCCACGAGAAGTCGAGGTCCTCCCCGTAGAGACCCATGAGGGGGTCGAAGCCGTCGAGCGAGGCGAACAGGTCGGCTCGTACCAGCACGCACCCGCCGGGCGCGAAGAAGACGTCGCGGACGTTGTCGTGCTGCGCCTGGTCGAGCTCCCCGCGCTCGGCCAGGGCCACCGGCGCCCCCCCTCGGTCGGCGCTCATCCCCACCTGGAGAAGGCGGGCCGGCTCGTGCCAGTCGAGGAGCTTGGGAGTGACGATCCCGGCGTTGGACCGGAAGGCCTCCTCCAACATCAGCCGCACGGCGTCCGGGGCGAGGACCACGTCGTCATGGCACAAGAGGTAATGCGAGGCACCCTCCACGAGCTTGAGGGCCTCGTTGGCCGATGCGGCGTAACCGCGATTGGCGGGCAGGCGCCGCACGAACGCGTCGGGCAGGACGCGCGCCACGCGTGCGGTGGGGTCTTCGGCGCTGTTGGCGTCGATCACCAGGACCGAGAGATTCGGGTAGTCCTGCGCTGCGAGCGACTCGAGCGCCTCTTCCAGCCAGGACCCCGAGTCACACGTGACGACTACGGCGACGACCGCCGGCGCCTGCAACGGCGAGTCCATGTCGAGCCGAGGCTAGCCGGGGGGCACCTCGGCCCAGCGGCATACTCAGGACAGGTTCCGGCCCGTTGGGCGCCGGTCGGTCGGGTACCTTTGAGGTTTGCTCGTACCTGGAGGACGACCGCAGGTGACCCACCAGTGACCGCACTGGACGATGTGGCCAAGACCGTGAAGGAGGCCGCCTACGTGGCCGTCGGCTTCGGGGTGCTCGGTTTCCAGCAGGCTCAAGTGCGTCGGCGGGGGTTGACGAAGCAGCTCCAGGAGCAGCGTCCGGACCTCGAGTCGCAGGTGGCCGAGACACGCAGCCAGCTGGCGGACCTGGCTCGCCAGGTCGAGCAGCGGTTGGAGCCGGTAGTGGTGGACCTGAGCCAGCGGGCCGAGCCCGTCCTCGAAGGAATCGAGTCCCGCCTGTCCGGGCAGGCCAGGGAGGTCTGGACCCAGTTGCGCAAGGCGGCCAGGGAGACCCAGGAACAGCTGCGGGTGCGCCGTGACCAACCCGAAGACGACCCGCCGGAGGCCGGCGAGTAGGTCAGTCCTGTACGGGGTCCGCGAGCGACTCGAGCACGGCCCTCAGACTCTCCTCGAGGGGTACCTCGGGACTCCAGCCGGCGATGGCTTCGAGCCGTGACGCGTCACCTCGGAGGGCGGGTACGTCTCCCGGCCGCATTAGCTCGGGATCGGGCTCCACCCGAAGGTCCGCCCCCGAGATGGCCATGAGACGGCTCACCACCTCTTCCATCGACACGTCCCGCCCCGAGCACACGTTGTACGCCGCTCCGGGCTCGCCCCGCTCGAGGAGCAACCGGTAGGCGCGGACCACGTCGCGCACGTCGGTGAAGTCGCGACGGGCCGACAGGTTCCCCGTTCGAAGGACACCGCTGCCCGTTCGCAGGGCGGCGAGGATGCGTCCCGCCAGTGCGGGCACGGCGAAGGTGGGCGACTGGCCAGGGCCCAGGTGGTTGAAGGGCCGGGCCCGTATCACAGGCAGGCCCCAGCCGAGGTGTGCCTGCAGGCACACCATCTCCGCCGCCGCCTTGCTGGCCGCGTAGGGCGACACCGGGCGCATGGGCGTCTCCTCGGTGAGCGGCAGCTCCTGCGGCTGTGCGGCTCCGTACACCTCGGCGGAGCTCACCACCAGCACACGGGGGACGGGCCGGCACCGGCGAGCGGCATCGAGGAGGTTCAGCGTTCCCACGGCGTTGGTCTCGAAGAAGACGGCCGGCTCCTCCCACGACCGACCGACGTGGGCCAGCCCGGCCAGGTGGTAGACGGCGTCGGGGCAAGCCCCGGTCAACGCCCGCTCGACGCTGGCGGCGTCAGTGACGTCGAGCTCGTCGGCGAGCATGAGGACCTCGTCACCCATCTCCGCGAGATGAGCCCGCAACCAGGACCCCACGAAGCCCGAACCACCCGTGACCAGCGCACGCATCGGTGCTGCGCCAGGAGCGGGGCTCACGGGTCCGCGGAGGTCATGGCCGGGGCATCATACGCTGGCCTCTGACCGGCCCCTCGGCCGGCTCGAGCAACGGACGGGGAGCGCGTGCGCCACCGCATCGGCGTGATCACAGACGATGCCTTGACGGCAGCCATGGCCGGTCCTGCCATCCGGGCATGGGAGATCGCCGGTGCGCTGGCTCCGGAGCACGATGTTCGCCTGCTCACCACATCCAGCTTGTGCGAGCTCTCCTCGACGGGATTCGCTGTGCGCCGGGGCACCAGGCAGGCGGTGAAGGAGCTCGAGTCCTGGGCCGACGTGCTCGTGGTCCAAGGGGCCGTGATGGGCGGGCACACCGTCCTTCGATCCACCCCCAAGGTCGTGGCCGTGGACCTGTACGACCCCTTCCACCTCGAGCAGCTCGAGCTGTTCCGGGACAAGGACGCAGCCGAGCGGTGGGCCTCGGTGAGCAGTGCCACAGCCCAGCTCAACGCACAGCTCGCTCGCGGTGACTTCTTTCTCTGCGCCAGCGCCAGGCAGCGCAACTTCTGGTTGGGCCAGCTGGCAGCCGTCGGCCGCCTCAACCCTCGCAACTACGACGAGGACCACACGCTCACATCCCTCATCGACGTGGCCCCCTTCGGCCTGCCCGCCGAGGCTCCCAGCCACACCGAGGCCGTACTGAAGGGCGTGATCCCCGGCATCGGCCCCGACGACGAGGTCATCCTCTGGGGAGGGGGGATCTACAACTGGTTCGACCCGCTCACCCTCATCCGCGCCATCGACATGCTGCGCAGCCGACGACCTTCGGTGCGGCTGTTCTTTCTGGGCATGGCCCATCCGAACCCCGAGGTGCCGAGCATGCGCATGGCCACCGAGGCCCGGGGCCTGGCCGGCGAGCTGGGGCTGGTGGGCACCCACGTGTTCTTCAACGATGGATGGGTCCCATACGCCCGGCGTCAGAGCTACCTCCTGGAGGCGGACGTAGGGGTCAGCACCCACCTCGACCACCTGGAGACGGCGTTCTCGTTCCGCACCCGCGTCCTCGACTACATCTGGGCCGCCCTGCCGGTGGTCACCACCGAAGGCGACGCCCTCGCCGACCTGGTGTCGAGCGAGGGTCTCGGTCTAACCGTTCCCGCCGGTGACACCAAGGCGCTGGAGGAGGCGCTGTTCCTCCTCCTGTCCGACGCCGCGGCGCGCGCCTCGTGCCGCGAGCGTCTGTTGACCGTACGGCCGACGCTGGTGTGGACCGAGGCGCTGAG
>JADDQT010000413.1:674-1387 GCA_016781225.1 Actinomycetota bacterium | reverse complement strand
CCCGGAGCGGATCGGTGGCAGCGACAACTGGGATTACCGCTTCGCGTGGCCTCGGGATGCAAGCATCGGGTTGGCAGCGTTCCTCGCAGTAGGACGGATCGAGGAGTCGCATGCGTTCATGCACTGGTTGCTCCACGCGACGCGGATGTCGCGTCCGCGCATCGATGTGCTCTACGACATCTACGGCAGGACCACGGGACAGGAGAGCGTGGCAGAAGTGAGCGGCTATCGCGGCAGCCGCCCGGTGCGCATCGGGAACGCCGCTGCGGCTCAGCACCAACTCGATGTCTACGGGTGGATACTTGATACGGGTTATCTGCTGGCGAAGGAGCAGGGAGAGCTGCATGAGGAGACCTGGCGAGCTCTATCCGCAGCGGCAGATTACGTAGCGGATCATTGGCGCGAGCCGGACTCCGGGATCTGGGAGCGACGAGGGGAACCGAAGCACTACGTCCATTCGAAGCTGATGGGATGGCTTGCCCTCGATCGCGCGATGAGGCTCGCTGAAGTTCTGGACAAGCAAGACGATCGGGTGCAGACGTGGGCGTACGAGAGGGACCAGCTTGCCGACCAAGTACGAGAACGCGGTTTCAACGCGCGTCTTGGCTCCTACGTCGACACCTACGACAGCGATGAGCTGGATGCGGCGCTTCTCCTGTTGCCGGTCCTCGAGTTCGAGCCTGCGAGATCGGACCGCGTCCTCGGGACGATCC
>JADDQT010000413.1:0-561 GCA_016781225.1 Actinomycetota bacterium | reverse complement strand
GCTCGCGTGGGGGAGCACGAAGAGGCCCGCGCTATGTTCGATCAGCTGACCCGTCGTGCCAATGACGTGGGGCTGTTCGCGGAAGAAATGGACCCTGGCACGGGTGAGCACCTAGGGAACTTCCCGCAGGCATTCACCCATGCGGCTCTGCTGCAGGCGGGCTTGGCACTAGAGCGGGGTCAGGATGCCTGAAGAAACAAGCCCAACAAGACCCCGTACGTAATGTGCGCGACGATCGTGATCATCGGGACCCGCCGGCCATAGTTCAATCCGAGAAATCCTGGTGGTTCCAGTGTCTGGGTGAGAGTCGTCCCCGATCGTTCCGACGACATTCGCGGGTGCATCCCGGGCATCATGGGCATCAGGATCGTCAATACGGCAGCTCCGTGGAAGGTCCCGAAGAGGCCGCCCAACCACCACGAGGACTCTCCGATAGCGGCGAACGCGGCTGCGTACGCAAGCGCAAACACGTACCCGTTCATGACGTGGGCGAAGAAACCGACCACCCTCGCGCGGTCGGGATCCTCGACGAAGATGGTTCCCAGCATCATCGGCATGTCC
>JADDQT010000412.1 GCA_016781225.1 Actinomycetota bacterium | reverse complement strand
CACGGTGCTGACCTCGCAGCCGCGCTGGCGCAGGGTCTCGACGATGACGTCGGTCACCGGCGTGAGCTCGTCGGTGCCGAAGACCACCTTCATCACCCTGACGATACCGGGCGGGAAGATCCCTCCTGCGACGTGAGCCCCTCCAGCTCGGGCTTGGTCTCGCGCCGCATGAGCGAGGAGACGGCTTCCGCCGCCGGCCTGCCGTGGTGGAGGACGGCCACCACCTGCTCGGCTATGGGCATCTCCACTCCCACCCGGCCGGCCAGCTCGAGCACGGCCGGAGAGCTGTTGACACCTTCGGCCACCATGATCATCTCGGGGACGATCTCGTCGATGCCCCGCCCCTTTCCGAGCTCCTCCCCCACGTACCGGTTCCGGCTGTGGCCCGAGACGCAGGTGGCAACCAGGTCACCCAGACCGGTCAGACCCGAGAACGTGAGTGGTTGCCCACCCAGCACGACACCGAGGCGCGCCATCTCGTGCAGGCCACGGGTGATGAGCGCCGCCCGGGCGTTGTCTCCCAGGTGCATGCCGTCGGCCATGCCGGCGGCAATGGCGATGACGTTCTTGATGGCTCCGGCCACCTCACATCCCACTACGTCGGGGTTGGTGTACACCCGCAGGAAATTGGTGCACAGGAGCTGCTGAACCTCAGCGGCGACCGCTTCCTCCTTCAACGCCACGACGGTGGCTGCAGGCAGGCCGGCCGAGATCTCCTGGGCGAAGTTCGGTCCCGTCACCACGCCGGCGGGGCATCCGGGCGCGACCTCGCTGATCACCTCGGTCATGCGCTTCAGCGATCCCTGCTCCACCCCCTTGGCCAGGCTGATGATGGGCGTCCCGGAGCCGATGGCGGACTTGGCTTCTGCGAGCACACGGCGGAACCCATGTGAAGGAACGGCCATGAGCACCAGCTCGGCGCCGTCGAGGGCTTCGTCCAGCGAGGCGGTGGCGTGGAGGGATTCCGGCAAACGGTGCTTGGCCAGGTAATCGCCGTTGCGGTGCTCCAGGTCGATCTCGTCGGCGAGCTTCTTGCTCCTGGCCCACAGGACGGTACGGGCCCGAAGCGAGGAGATGGCGGCGACCGTGGTCCCCCAGGAGCCAGCCCCGATCACCGCCACCCTTTGAACCATTCGCCTCTCACGATAGACCCGGCCCCCGGGGCCACTCGTAGACTCCGCCGTCGTGGTCACCCCCTTCCCGGCCTGCCCCGGCATCTCCCGCCGCCCCGCTTGACCGTCGCCATCCTCGTCCCGGTCAAGGCCTTTGCCGAGGCCAAGTTGCGCTTGGCGCCGGCTCTGGACCCCGGGGCTCGCATGCGACTGGTCCGGGCCATGGCCGAGCACGTGGTGCGAGCCGCCGGGAACCTTCCCGTCAGCGTGGTGTGCGACGACGAAGAGGTGGCGGCCTGGGCCCGAACCCAGGGGGCATCGGTGGTGTGGACGCCCGGGCGGGGGCTCAACGCCGCGGTGCAGGAAGGCGTGACCACGCTGGCTGCCCAAGGCGCGACGCAGGTGGTCG
>JADDQT010000167.1 GCA_016781225.1 Actinomycetota bacterium | reverse complement strand
AGCAGGGCCTCAGCCCTCGGTGTCCGCGTCGCCCCCCTCGGCCACCGTCTCCCCGCCGGCCTGGGCGTCGGCATCGGCCTCCTCGGCCTCCAGGGTCGCCGCCGCCTCGGCCTCGGCCTCCGTGACCAGGTCCTCCTCCGACACCTGCGGCGGCTGGCCCACCACGACCGGCGCCTCGGGGTCCACGTCGGTGGTGACGCCTTCGGGCAGGTCGATGTCGCCCACCCGGACGGTGTCCCCAACGAGTAGGGCGCTGATGTCGATCTCGATGTCGTTCGGGATGCGGCCCGGCGTGGCATGCACGGTGAGCATGAAGAGCTGGTGGTCGACGACACCGTCGGCGCGGTGCAGCTCCACAGCCTCACCGACCAGGTTCACCGGCACCTCGGCGGCGATGACCTCGTCCCGGCGCACGATCTGGAAGTCCACGTGGGTGACGGTCCCCCGCACGGGGTCACGCTGTATGTCACGGGCCACGGTGAGATGGGAGGTTCCGTCCACCTGGAGGTCGAGGAGGGCGTTCAGGCCGGCGTCGGTGGTGAGGGCCGACCGCAGGGCTCGACCGTCGACCGCCACGGGCACGGGCTCGATGCCGTGCCCGTAGATGACAGCGGGGATCTTGCCGGCAGTGCGGAGACGCCCGGACGCCCGCGACCCGGTGACACGGCCAACTTCAACAGGAAGGCGAATCTCAGGCACGAGACGCCAGTCTAGGGGCTCCGCCGGCCGGTCCCAGTGGCCGCCCCGCCGGCCGCTCCTCTCGGCGCAGCCGACTCAGCGGCTGGCGAAAGAGGAGAGAGCTCGAGGGCGGCCGGGCTCCGCCCGCCGCCCGAGCACGATCAGCTCGCCGAGCAAGCTCCGCCTGCGAGGCGAATCAAGCTCGCCCGAGGCGCTCCGCGCCGAGGGCGAATCAGGGTTGGTTCTCGCCGTCGAATATCTCGGACACGGAGGTGTCCTCGAACACGGCGTCGATGGCGTCGGCGATCACGGGGGCCACGGAGAGGACCTCGATCTTGTCGATGCGCTTCTCCGACGCCAGGGGGACTGTGTCGGTGACCACGACCTTGGTGATGGCCGAGTTCTTGAGCCGGTCAACGGCGGGGTCGGACAGGAGTGCATGGGTGGCCATGGCCCAGACCTCGCTGGCCCCGGTGGCCATCAGGATCTCGGCGGCGGCCACGATGGTGCCCGCGGTGTCGATCATGTCGTCGATGAGCACGCAGTGGCGGCCCTCGACCTCCTTGGCGCCCATGACACCGAGTGCCCGCACCTGGCCCCGGGCCCGCTTCTTGTAAACGCTGGCCAGCTCGGCGTCGAGGTACTGGGCGTAGCGCTCGGCCACCCGCAACCGTCCGGCGTCGGGCGCCACGACCACGGGTGGGTATGCGAGGTTCCGCTCCAGGTACTCCACCAGCACCCTGCCTGCGGTGAGGTGGTCGAACGGGCCGTCGAAGAAGCCCTGGATCTGCCCGGAGTGCAGGTCGACGCTGACGATGCGGTCCGCCCCCGCCACGCGCAACATGTTGGCTACCAGCTTGGCGGTGATGGGCTCCCTGCCCTCGGCCTTGCGGTCCTGCCGCGAGTATCCGTAGTAGGGGCACACGGCGGTGATGCGCTTGGCGGAGGCCCGCTTGGCGGCGTCGATCATGACGCAGTGCTCGAACACCCAGTCGTTCACCGCACCGGCGTGGGTCTGCACGACGAAGACGTCGGCTCCCCGCACCGACTCCCCGAAGCGGCAGTGGATCTCGCCGTTGGCGAAGGCGGTGATGTTGGCGTGCCCGAGCCCGACCCCCAGGTGCTGGGCGATCGCCCCGGCCAACTCTGGATGGGACCGTCCCGAGTACAGCTCCAGGCGCTTCTTCGGCACTACTTCCATGCGTTGCTCCCCTCGGGCAGACCTTCGGGGCGTGACCTCATCAGTCGTCGACCCCAGTGGTGAAGAACGGACCCGTCACCGTGGCGGGTTCCACCCGCGAGCCTGGGCCCAGCGCGGCGAATGGACCCACTCGGGCGTCGGCTCCGATCTCGGCCTGGCAACCGTCGGCCTGCTCCACCACGGCCCGCTCGCCCACCAGACAGTCCACCAGCCGGCTGTGGGGTCCGATCCGGGCGGCGCCACCGACGCGTGTGGAACCGGCCAGCAGCGTGCCAGGGAAGAGAGTGACGTCGGGGGCCAACTCGACGGTGACGTCCACGTAGGTATGGGTGGGGTCGACCATGCCCACGCCGAGGTCCATCCAGCGCCGGTTCACGCGCCGGCGGAGCTCGGCCTCGACCGCAGCCAGCTGGGACCGGTCGTTGACTCCCGTCGCTTCCAACGGATCCGAGGCCACCAGCGACACCACCGGATATCCCGCGTCGTGCAGAACGCCGAGGACGTCGGTCAGGTAGTACTCCCCCTGGGCGTTCTGGGGGCTCAGCCGGCGGAGGGCGGGGGCCAGCTCGCTCCTGCGGAAGCAGTAGATCGAGGTGTTGACCTCGTCGATCATCCGCTCCAGGTCGGAGGCGTCAGCCTCCTCGACGACACGAGCCACGTTCCCGCTGCGGTCTCGCACCACCCTCCCGTAGCCCGTGGGATCGGGGAGCTGCGACGTGAGCATGGCCGCGGCGGCATCGGTCGCCCGTTGCTCTGCGAGCAGGGCCCCCAACGTGGCCGAGGTGAGGAGAGGGGTGTCGCCGGGAAGGACCAGGATGTCGTCGCCGTCCACTTCGTCGTCGGCGAACGCCTCCAACGCCACGGCCATGGCGTCACCGGTTCCCCGACGCACCCGCTGTTCGACGAACTCGATGTCGAGTCCGGAGGGCGCGTCCTCGGTGACCGCCTTCGTCACCTGCTCGCCGCCGTGCCCGATCACCACGACGACCCGGCCCACGCCGAGATCGCCGAGGGCGTGGATCACGTGCATCACCATGGTTCGCCCGCACAGCACGTGGAGCGGCTTGGGCCGGGCCGAGCGCATACGAGTGCCTTCCCCCGCGGCCAGGACCACGGCCGACAGTGGGCGACTGCTCATCGCTTCCTTTCTACCCCGCGACGCCGGCGCTCGACGCTCGGGGGGGAGGAATCGAACCTCCACTCGCACATCCAAAGTGTGCTGTCCTGCCGTTAGACGACCCCCGACGGACGCCGACAACGCTACCTGGGGCGCTGTGGCCCCGACCGCTCCCGGTCGCAGCCGCGGGGCTTCCCCGCTACCCTGTCGCCCGGCATGGGCTCTCTCATCAAGAAACGGCGCAAGCGGATGCGCAAGAAGAAGCACAAGAAGATGCTGAAGGCCACCCGCTGGCAACGAAGGGCCGGCAAGTAGGGGCGTCGGCCTAAGGGCTCTCGGTGTGAGTGACGAGCGCGCCGGGAACGTCTGGGAACTCTCCCTCCACGAACCAGGTGCCCCCGCTGCCGGCCAGCATCGGTGTGCAGCCGGTGGCGTCACCGAGCCGGTCCCGCCATCGCGCCAGCTGGGGTTCGACCTCGAGGGCCGCCGGCTCCAGGTCATTGGAACCTTCGGACGTGGGCCCCCCCAGGCGGTCCCACGCCTCGTAGACCGCCACCGTCGACACCTGGCCCGAGTAAGGCAGGAGCGTGAAGGTGCGCTCCTCGAACGGGAGGGCCTCGATCTGGTCACCGATGCCCGTGACGCGGGCCCGCCCTCCGACCAGGCAGAATGGTACGTCGGCGCCGAGCTCAGCGGCCAAGGCGGTGTCCGTGCAGCCGGCCCACCGCAGCACGGCGGCGGCGTCGGCCGAGCCACCACCGAGACCCGCTCCCATCGGGATGTGCTTCTCCAGCCGGACCGCGGCCGCCCGGCCCACCGCTAGCAGGGCTCGGCGAACCAGGTTCGAATCACCCGTGTCCAGCCCGGTGGCCCCGACCACTTGGAGCCCGTCTCCCGCCCCGAAGGTGAGGATGTCGGCCAGGCTCATCGTCGCCATCTCGGCATCGAGCAGGTGGTAGCCGTCGCCGCGAACGCCGGTGATGCGCAAGGACAGCGTCAGCTTGGCGAGGGCTCGCTGCGTGTCGCGCATTCCGCCAGCCTCCCCCACGCCTCGATGTCCAGCTCCTCGGCCCTCGCCTCCGGGTTCACACCGGCGGCCGTCAGTACCTCCTCGCTCACCAATCCGGCCAGGGCCCCACGGAGCATCTTCCGCCTGTGGGCGAACCCGGCGTTCACCAGAGTGAAGAGCTGCTCCTCGTCAGCGCTGACGGCGGGCTCGTCCCGGCGTTCGATTGCCACCAGGGCCGACTCCACCCGTGGTCGGGGAAAGAACACCGTCGGCGGGACCCTCCCCGCCACCGACGCACGGGCTCGGTAGGCCACCTTCACCGACACCGCCCCGTACCCCTCCTCGCCCGGCCCGGCGGCCAGCCGGGCGGCAACTTCACGCTGCACCATCACCAGCATCCTCGAGATGCCCTCGGCCTTCCCCAGCAGGTCCATCACCAGCGGTACGGCCACGTTGTACGGAAGGTTGGAGACCATGACCCAGCCGCCGCCGCAACCGAGGAGGGCCCGCCAGTCCAGATCGAGCGCGTCGGCCTGCACCACTCGCACACCCTTCGGCTCGACGAGGGTACGCAGCACCGGCAGGAGCCGACGGTCGCGTTCCACAGCGACGACCTCGGCGCCGGTCTCGGCCAGGGCCAGGGTCAGGGAGCCGAGGCCGGCACCCACCTCCAGCACCCGGTCACCGGGTCCCACGTCCGCCAGACGGGCGATGCGCCGCACGGTGTTTGGGTCGACCACGAAGTTCTGGCCCAGCGCTCGACTGGGCCGCAAGCCGTGCCGATGTAGGAGCTCGAGCACGTCCTTGCGGGTGAGCGTCACCCCGGCGCGAGCGCTCGGGTGCTCACCAGTTGATGCGTACGTCGATCACGCCCTCCGACCGGTCGGCGAGTTGCCTGAAGCCCTCCAGGTCGAGGTCGATGATGCGTCCGTCGAGGTACGGCCCGCGGTCCGCGACCCGGCAGACGAGCTCCTTCTTGTTGGCCAAGTTGACCACCCGCACCAGCGTGCCCTTGGGCAGCGTCTTGTGAGCGCAGGTGCCGTTGTCGATCCGGTACCAGGACGCCAGGCCCTTCTGGCTCCTGCGCCGCGTGGCCTTGTCCGCCGG
>JADDQT010000411.1 GCA_016781225.1 Actinomycetota bacterium | reverse complement strand
CGTGAAGAACTCGCAAGCCTCTGATGCTAAACGTTTTCAGCTCTCATTGGAGTAATTGATTTTGCAGGTTTGGCGGATGCGACAGGCCGTTTTCTTGCAAATTGATTTTGGTTACGAGGCGTGATTCAGTGCTTCAGAGGGTCTGTCGGGAGCGGATCATGAAGCCAAGGGAACGGCGGGAGACGGGCCAACAGGATCTGTATCGGTCCAGGCTCGAGCAGATCATCGATATGGGGCATCCGCTGGTGCAGCTGGCGGGCAAAACCGACTGGCGTTTTCTGGAGGAGCGGTTCGGCGCGGTTTACGACGATGATCCCGGCCGTCCGCCGCTACCGACAAGGCTGATGGCGGGGCTGGCGATCCTGAAGCACACGCACGATTTGTCGGACGAGGCGCTGTGCGACCGATGGGTCGAGAATCCGTATTTCCAGTTCTTCTGCGGCGAGGAGTTCTTTCAGCACCAGCCGCCGTTCGATCGCTCCTCGATGACCCGCTGGCGCCAGCGCATGGGTGAGGAGCGGCTGGTCGCGCTGGTTCAGGAGAGCCTGAGCATCGCGACGAGGACGGGTGCGGCCAAGCCGAGCGACTTTACCAAGCTCACTGTCGATACGACGGTGCAGCCCAAGAACGTGATGTTCCCAACCGACGCCAAGCTCATGCACCGGGCTCGCGAGCGTCTGGTCCGGCTGGCCAAGGCAAAGGGCGTGATGCTGCGCCAATCCTATGCGCGGATCGGCAAATACACGCTGATCAAGCACCAGCGCTATGCTCATGCCAAGCAGTTCAAGCGCGCCAACAAGGCCCTGCGTAAACTTCGGACCTGGCTCGGCCGCACCATCCGCGACATTGGCCGCAAGATCAAAGGCAAGGAGGAACTGGAAGCGATCTTCGCCGGAGAGCTGCACCTGGCAAGCCGCGTCCACAAGCAGGATCGGCGGCAGCGGGGGCCGAAAGTCTACTCGCTCCACGCTCCCGAGGTCGAGTGCATCGGCAAGGGAAAGCCGCACAAGCCCTACGAGTTCGGCGTCAAGGTGAGCGTCGCTACCCCCGTCTACCGCTGCAAGGGCGGCCAGTTCGTCGCCCATGTCGCCGCGCTGCCTGGCAACCCCTATGACGGGCACACACTGGCCAAGGTCATTCCGGCGATCGAGAAGCAGCTCGGCGTCAGCCCCACGCGGATCATCGCCGATGCCGGCTATCGAGGCCACAAGGCTCCGCCAGCTTACCGCCTCAAGGTTTACACCCAGGGCCAGAAGCGCCGCATGACCGATCAGATCCAGCGCGAGCTCAGGCGCCGATCAGCCGTCGAACCTGTCATCGGCCACCTCAAGGCCGAGCACCGGATGGATCGCAATTACCTCGCTGGAAAGGCCGGCGATACCATCAACGCCGTGCTCGCAGGTGCCGGGTACAACTTCCGCCTGCTGCTCAGGTGGCTGGCGCTCCTTTGCGCCCAAATCCTCACCACCATGATCGCAGCACTGAAGCACCAGCCGCAGCTCAAAGCCACCTGATTAAGGGTTCTTCA
>JADDQT010000410.1 GCA_016781225.1 Actinomycetota bacterium | reverse complement strand
TGCGGCCTCGGACAGCAGGCGGGCGACGGTGAGGCCGGTGAGAAGGGCAAGGCTCACGGCAAAGAGCCAGAAGAGCCACGGGTGATGGCGGAAGCGCACGGCGACTTCTCCTCGACGGGGAGGGATCGGGAGGGGAAGGGCGCACGCTTCTGGGTGGCTCCAGAAGCGAGGGGAAGACTATGTCCCGTGGGGGCCGCTGGAAAGGGCCGAACCACAAGAGCACGACGGATCGGCCGGAATGCGGGGAATGGCCGCCATCAGCAAAGCCCTGCTCCGCTCCACGTTGCGGGCCAGCATCTCGAACACCGCCTCCATGGTGACGGGCTCCACGCCGGGCATGCCCTCGAGGCCCGTGTCGTAGTCGGTGACCAGCGCCACTCCGGAGTAGCAGATGCCGAGCTCCCGGGCGAGGAATGCCTCCGGGTACTGCGTCATGTTCACGACGTCCCAGCCCGCCGACCGGAACCAGGCCGACTCGGCACGGGTGGAGAACCGCGGCCCCTGCACCACCAGCACCGTGCCCGATGGATGGGCCGTCACGCCTACCTCGGCGGCGGCCTCGGCGAGCACGGCACGGAGCTCGCCGCAGTAGGGGTCGGCGAAGGACACGTGGCCCACCACCCCGCCGTCGAAGAAGGTGTCGTCCCGGCCCCAGGTGCGGTCCACCAGCTGGTCGCAGAGCACCAGCTCACCGGGGTGAACATGGGGCTGGAGGGAGCCGGCGGCGCACGGACCGATGATGCGCCTCACCCCGAGCTCGCGCATGGCCCACACGTTGGCCCGGTAGTTCAAGCGGTGGGGGGGCAGCTCGTGGTGATCACCATGGCGGGGGATGAACGCCACCGAGGTCCCCTCGCCGCTGCCCACCGCCGCCGGGGCCGACGGAGCGCCGTACGGCGTGTGCATGGGCACCCGGGTGACGTCGTCCAGGAACTCGTAGAAGCCGGAGCCGCCGAAGACCCCGACCTCGGCCCGGCCGCGGGTCACGACGAGGCGGCGGACTTGCTGTCGCTCTTGGCGCTCTTGTCGGCGGACTTCGTGCTCGATGCGTCGCCCGAAGAACCGGATGAGCCCGAAGACGCCGACTTGGAGTCGGCCGTCTCCTTCGAGCCACCGTCGTCGGCGCCCTTCTTCCCGGAGGTCTTGGATTCCTTGGGCTCGGGACGGCTGTCGTTGCGGTAGAAGCCACTGCCCTTGAAGGCGATGCCGATGGCACCGAACACCTTTCGCAGCTCGCCACCGCAGTTGGGGCACTCCGTGAGCGCGTCGTCCTTGAACGACTGGACGACCTCCAGGTGCTCGCCGCAGGCCTTGCAGGCGTACTCATAGGTGGGCACGGCTCCGAGCGTACCTGCGGCGGCCACACTGGAGACAACGTGGTTCACCTGCTCCAGGCTCAGATACCACCGACCACGGTGCCCCCGCTCGAGGACCCTGTGGGGGTGGCGCAGAGCCCCAGCCTGGTCTGGGCGGCGATCATCAGCTTGATCGGCTTCTCCGTGGCGGTGGCCATCGTGGCC
>JADDQT010000023.1 GCA_016781225.1 Actinomycetota bacterium | reverse complement strand
CAACGACTGCCAAGCCGACGGTGCCCCCTACGGCCTGTTGACCAGCGGTGGACGCCTGCGGCTCTTCCAAGCCGAGCAGACTCAGGGACCGTCCTCCGCCCGCTACATCGACCTCGACGCCGGCGCCCTCCAGGTTGACGACATTGCCTTCCTCGCCCTCCTGGGCCCTGAGTACCTGGCCGAGGGTGGCTTCGCCGTCCTCCAGGAGGAAGCACACTCCTTCGGCGCCGCCCTGCACCGCCGGCTCGATAACACGGTCCGCCAGAGCGTGCTGCCCACCCTGGGCCGCGCACTGGGTCGCTGGGCCCGCAGCCAGGGACAGGCGCCGGCGTCCGACGATGCCCGCCAGGAGCTGGAGCGAGCCGCCCTCACGCTGGTGTTCCGTTCCCTGTTCCTGCTCTATGCCGAGAGCGCCGGCTACCTCCCCATGGACAACCGCTCGTACCAGCAGGCCTCCTTGTCGGCCCTGGTGGAGGAGGCCGCCGACACCGAGGACCAGCTGAGCCCACGCTCCACCTCGCTGTGGGACCGCTTCGCCCTCCTGGTGAAGGCCATGCGCACGGGGAACCCGGCCTGGGGCGTGCCTGCCTACAACGGCGCCCTCTTCGCTGCCGACGGCTTCGACGGTGCCAGGACGTTGGAGCGCCTGGAGCTGGCCGACCCCGACTTCGCCACCGTGCTCATCGGTATCGGCCGTGATCGGGAGTCCGAAGGGGGAGTGGACTACTCAACCCTGGAGATCGGTCACCTGGGCCACATCTACGAGGGACTGCTCTCGCTGCGTCTGTCGCTGGCCGACGCCCCCCTTCGCTACGACGCACGCTCGGACCGCTACGTGGCGCCACAGGCGGGCGAGGCGGCCGACGTGGAGTCCGGCGACCTGCTGTGGCTCACCCACGCCGGCGGAAGAAAAGGCGGCGGCGTGTACTACACACGGGCCGAGCTGGTCCGCCATCTGGTGGGTCAGGCCGCGGTGCCCGCCTTCCGTGCCCATCTCGAGCGGGTCAAGGCCACGGCGGACACCGACCCTGCCCGTGCCGCCTCCGAGCTGTTCGACTTCGCCGTCCTCGACCCCGCCTGCGGCAGCGCCCACTTCCTGGTGGTCGTGGTCAACGAACTGGCCGACCTGGTGGTCCGCTTCCTGGCCGACGTTCCTCTGCCCGAGGTGACGGCCGCCCTCGAACGCCTACGGGCAGGTGCCAGCCCGGGGGCAGAGATCGACGACGTGGCGCTGTTGCGCCGGCTGGTGCTCAAGCGCTGTGTGTTCGGGGTGGACGTGAGTCCCATGGGCGCCGAGGTGGCCAAGCTCTCGCTGTGGCTGGCCTCCTTCGTTCCCGGCCTGTCACTGGCCTACCTGGACCGCAACGTGGTGGTTGGCAACTCACTCGTGGGCGTTGCCCGCCCCGAGTCCCTCTGGCGGTCCGCTGCCGGCGGACAGGCTTCATGGCTGCAGGACGCCCTGGCCGACGCGATGACCGTGGCCGCCGAGGCAGCCGGGCGGGTGGCCCAAAGCGAGGACCGCACCCCTGACGAGGTGGAGGCCAGCCAGGCCGCCGACGCCGACACCCATCGGGCAACCGCCGGCTTGGAGCGCCTCTTCCACCTGTGGACAGCCGAGCCATTCGGCGTGGCCGGCGCTCGTCAGGAGGTGGAGCTCTACGGACCCGACATCCTGGCCGGACGCACCAACGCCATCGTTGAAGCGGCCGTCGCCGCCGGCGATGAGCACCGCTTCCTGCACTGGCCCCTGGCCTTCCCACGGGTCTTCACCCGTGACAATCCTGGCTTCGACACCGTGGTGGGCAACCCCCCGTGGGAGGAGGTCACGGTGGAGGCGCAGTCGTTCTACGCGCTGTTTCGCCCCGGCATAAGGCGAGGCATCTCAGAGGCTGAGCGCGGCGCGGCCGTGGCTCAACTGATCGCTGAGCGACCGGATCTCCCTGATCGTCTGGTTGCCGAGCAGGAACGTTCCAAGCTGGAGCGCGGATATCTCGGCTCCGGTGACTACGCCTCGATGGCCGGAGATCCGGACCTCTACAAGTTCTTCTGCCAGCGTTATGGGTTGGTGCTTCGGTTCCGCGGGTCGCTCGGCGTGGTGCTGCCGCGCAGCGCATTGGCCGCAGACGGCTCCGCCGGGTTCCGGCGCTGGCTGTTCGAGGACAACACGTGTCGGCGTACCGACTTCCTCCTGAACCGCGGCCGCTGGATGTTCGACACCCATCCGCAGTACACGGTGGCTCTTGTCGCCGCTCAGCGGGCACTTCCCCCTACAGACCACCGCGTGAGGGTGGCCGGCACAGCGGCCTCGCCCGGGCAGTGGGCGGAGCAGGCGGCCTCCCCTGGTCTGGCTCTCCCACCCGAAGCCTTCGGGCCGGGGTGGACCGTTCCGCTGCTGCGCAGCCAAGCCGAGGCCGATCTCCTGGCCAAGTTGCGCCGAGGGTCTCCCTTCCCTTGTGGGGCGGACGGCCGTTGGCGCTGCTTTCCGGTGGCCGAGCTCCACGAGACCAACGATCGCAAGTTGTGGCAGGGGGCCGACAGCGGGTGGCCGCTGTGGAAGGGAGAGAGCTTCGAGCAGTACCTCCCCCACGGTGCCGGAGCTCGCATGTGCCCTGCCAGCGACGCGGTGATGGCCAAGGTACGCAAGCCCCGCCCTGGGTCCGGGTCTTTGCTGGCCGAGGAGCTGAGTCTGGGCGCACGGCGCCAGGCAGTACTGGATGAGGTGCGACACGCTCGGGTGGCGTTCCGGGACGTCACGCAGAAGACCAACTCCCGTACCGTGCTGGCCTGCCTCGTTCCACCGCAGACCTTCCTCACCAACAAGGCGCCCTACCTCGCCTTCGTTACCGGCGGCGAGCAGGCCCGCCTGGCCTGCCTCGGCATCTTGAACAGCCTGTCTTTCGATTGGCAGGCCCGGCGGTTCGTGGAGATCAACCTCAACTTCTTCATCCTCGAGGGCCTGGTGGTGCCCGAGCTTTCCGACGAGGACTTCGAGGCCGTGGCCGATGCCGCCGCCCGACTGTCGTGCGTAGACGAGCGCTTCGCCGACGTGGCCGAGGCCATGGGCATCGAGCCCGGACCTCTGCCGGACGACGAGCGGGAGCGCCTCCGTGTCGAGATCGACGCCCGGGTGGCCCGTTCGTGGAGCCTCACCGCCGACGACCTCGAAGTCCTCCTGGCCGACTTCACCCTCGACGCCGTACCCTCCCACTACCGCCGTCTCGTCGCCGAGCGGCTGGACGACCTGGCGAGCTGATCGCAGCTCAGCGTGATTCCCCTCGAGACCTCAGAGGTGGTGGCTTCCCACATCGCCGGGGGTGCGGTGGACGACGTGGTACCGGCCGTCCTCGACAGCCGCACCGTGCTGATGGCCTTCGAATTGGACGCCACCGAGCACGCCCGCCGGCTCGACCGATCCGTGGGACCGTTGCGGTCACGGGGATTGCTCCACGCCCTGTGGACCTTGCCCGAGGGCCTCGCATGGCCAATGTCAGGACTCGACCGACTTGATGCCCTGACCCTGGAGCGTGAGGGAGATGGGTTCGTGGTGATGGAGAGAGATGCGGTCGTTCGCGTCTACCGCCCGGCAGGAAGGGTTCTAGCGGTCGCTCTCGCGGGAAGGCGACTGGTCGACGCGGTCGCGGTTGCTAGTCAATTCCCACCCATTTTCCGCCGGTATGCCATCGCGGCGAAGGTCGCACGGACCGACCCTGATGCCATCGCCGCAGCGCGGACCGTCGGTATCGGAGCTGCGATCGCCGACCCAGACGGCCTCCGCGTCCTCGGGAAAGCGGAACCCGCACACGTAGGAGTGCCCGGGGTCTATCGCTGGTGGGTGGCCGAGGTGGCCTACCGGTCCTGGCTTCAGACGAATGCCCACTGAAGTAGCTGCGGCTTCGGCTTGGTAACCATTGACAGCTTCCCCATCGCGCCGTAGCGCTCTGTCGCCTGACTGCACGTCTCGGCAAAGAGCCGACGGCGCTCCTCCCGCGGCGCGTCCAGGATGTCGTCGGCCAGCCGGGCGAGGGTCGTTCGATTGTGGACCAACGCCTCGCGTTCCAACCGCTCGTTGAAGAACCTGTCGAGGCCTTGTCCATGGCAGCAGTCCAGGTGACAGCGGGGCTTCCAAGACATGGTCACCCATGCGGCGATGGTTTCGCCCGTGAACCAGTCCATCATCTCGCGGATGAAGACGCGGGCTGACCGATCACCGGTCTTCCCGCCGCCACTCTTTCCGACAGGGACGAAATGACGATGTGACGGGATCAGCCCGATGGCCGCATGGCAAGCACCATGCACGATGGCGCCAAGGCCGCCATGGTCGGTTCGCAGTATGGACACGTCGCTGACGCTCCTGACGACCGCCACCAGTCCGTGGACCGCATTTCCAACGCTCAGGGGGTCTGTAGGGTGCGCCAGGACCAGCGCCACCCGACGGCCGAGCTCGGCGAGCGCGCTCGCCAGATCCATCGGCACGTTGGTGAGCCAGTGATGGTCGATGGCCAGAACGGCTGTGGCGTCCGGCCGGCTGCTGGTCCGCTTTGCCTCGACCTCGACCGCCTGCCTCAAGGCATCCCCTGTTTCATCCCAAGGAACCCATGTCCCTGCCGTCAGCAGGCGATCCGCACTGGCCGCAGCCTGATCGTCGAACCAGCGCTCGGGGTCGATCGCGGGTACTCGGGGGTCGTAGCCGGACCTGTCGAAGATGACAGGCGGGTCCCATCCGCGAGCCCGCATCGTCCGGACGGTGGCGGGGCCCTTCGGTCCCTTCACAGTCAGTGCATCGGCCAGCTCCCCGCATGCCTCGAGATCTCGGATCTTGGATGAAGGCACGTAGAACGAGAACGTCTCCTTCAGGGTGATGGGGCGAGTGAGTGAGACAACAGCCATCGGGAGCTCCTAGCCGAGCTCAACGAAGGGTCGAACCTTCGGGATCGTGCGCCGGTAGTCGCTCCATTCGAGGCGGCCTTCCTTCTGAAGCCGACCGATCAGGAAGCTGGGATGCACACCATGCGCCCTGGCGGTATCCAGGAGAACCTTTGTGCTGAGGTTGCTGGCCGGCACTACCGGGGACTGGTCAAAGATCCAACGAGCCGCCGCCTCATTGGCCTGACGCTCGAACTCCGACCCATCGCCGGCGTCCATGTCCTCGTCGATTCGGAGTTCCCCAAGGCAGATGTGTTCGAGCGTTAGATGGGCGATCTCATGGAGAAGGGTGAACACGAAGCTGTCCATTCGGTCACCGCGGGTCGACAGCCCGATGATCGGGGTACCGGTCGTGAAGCTCACGATCCCGTCCATCTTGCTGTTTCGAAGCGGCAGCTCGACGACTAGGACGACGCCGCAGTCAGCAAGCCATCGATGGAGCTGGCGGAGATCCTGCGGGCCTTCGAGCCGCCGGACGAGACCCGCAGCCAGCTCCGCCAGACCCTCGGGGTCATACGGCTTCGACGCACGTCCCGCACCGAGCCGCTCGACACGCGCAATCCACGCTGTCTGCTCCGGAGCGAACTCCACGTCAGGGTTCGAACGCCGCGCCGCGACCTCGAACTTCGGCCTCTCGTCCACGCTGCCGATTTCGACGAGGTCGAAGACGGCGCGCTCCAACTCGTCGAGATCGTCGGTCGCAGGCAGCCACCCCCGTTTCTGCAGCTCCCGGACCGGGACGATCGACCGTAGCTTCGCTCGGCGCTCGACGGGTGTGATGGCGGGTGCCCTGGCCGAACGCACCTGATGCAGGCGGTACGTTGCCTGCAGGTTCAGCCACAGTTCGGCGCTCGTTCCGAGAGCCGCACCGATGGTGACGGCGGTCTCCGGGGTGATCTCCTTCTTCCCGTTGATTATCTCGGACACGGCCTGCACAGGGCGACCGATGATCTCGGCGAACTCGCCCTCGGCCCAGCCTCGGTCCGCGAGCTCGTCGCGCAGCAACTCGCCCGGAGGGAACGCCTCCGCTGGAACCATCGTGCTGGTCATGGGCTTTTCCTCCTTCAGTGGTAGTCGACCAACGCCACGATCACGGCGACCCGTCCGTCTTCATCGGTCTTGAACCGAACGATCAGTCGCCACTGGTCGTTCAACCGGATCGAGTACTGCCCGGCCCGGTCGCCGACCAGCTTCTCCAACCTGAGAGACCGCATCGCGAGCAGGTCCCGTTCGTCGAGCGCCGCAGCAACGACTGCCATCTTGCGGCGAAAGTGCTTGACGAGATCCGGCCCCATCCAGGGCAAGTGAAAGTGGGCTTCGGTGTACAGCCGACACAGGTCATCGTCCTCGAATTCGACACGCACTCCACCGGCTTCCTTCCTTCACCCCTAGGGTGAAGTAACCGTATCAGAACTGGACGGCGTCGGTGTCGTTCTTCGCTTCGGTGGCCCTGCCCTGCCGAGCAGGCGTACGCACGGGCCCAAGCTTTGGATCTGTGAAGGCCGAGACGTGAGTTCAGCAGGGGTAGCTTGATCGTCGTGGCCGGCGTGAGGGGACCCGAGTTGGCAGTTCTCCGACGAGTTCGACGAGGAGTTCCCGGTCGGCTCTCAGGAGGGTAACCATGCGTTCTTCGGTAGGACGTCCTTCGAGGGCTCATCGACGGTATCGATGACTTCGTCAAGCAGGGCCAGTCTCGATGGCGGCGTCACCGATCCATTGGGCCCATGCTCCTGGGCTCTGCAATTTGGATTGATGACGAGGAGCTGATCGAGAAGCTCCAGCAGCTCTCGGCGGCGTGCATCATCGTCACGAAGCAAGGCGCAAGCCGAAAGATCTCAAGAAGCTTCAGCCGTTGGCGGCACTAAACCTCGATCCACCGATGAGCTAATGGGCTGAGGTGCGCGTGTCCGCAGAAAGTGCTCCTGCGCAGGGATGATGACGGTGTTCGAAGTCGTCAGATCGCCTGCGACGGGAGGCACTTTCGGTGAAGCCAGTATCGCACTCAATCGAGCGCATTGAAGCGACGTTCGACGATCCGTCGTTGGTGGCCGATGCGGGGCTGATCCTGCCGGCGACGTTGATGGTTCGCCTCGGCTTGGAGGAGTTGGTCAACTCCACAGTGCGCCTCGTCGACCGGGTCGGCGGCGCGCTGCCGGGGCGCAAGGTACTTACGCTGGTGGCCTCGATCCTGGCGGGGCTCCCACATCGATCACGCCAACAAGCTCCGCGCCGGCGCCACCCAGGCGGTGTTGCCGTTTCGGGTCATGGCGCCCTCGACGCTGGGCACGTTCCTGCGCGCCTTCACCTTCGGCCATGTCCGCCAGCTCGAGCGGGTGATCGCCGAGACCATCCGCCGAGCGTGGTCGGCGGGCGCCGGCCCCGGGGCAAAGGTTCAAGCGCCCTTGGCCCGCGGCCGATAACAAGGCCCGTGCCGGTCTATGCGGCTCATATGTGCAGCGCAGGCAATCCCCGGCGGCGTTGCCTTCAGGACAAGTCATTTGCTAGCCCGCCACTCGCATGAGGTCGCGACATGAGCACTCTTGAGGACAATGAGCACACTGCCGTCCACAGGCTGAACGGCTACGGCGCCGTAGCTGGCTCCGGAGCGGAGCTGTTGTTTCACCAAGATCAACCAGAGCCCGCCCGGCACAGAGGGTCGCTGTCTGACATCGAGCGGGTTTTCTCCAGGGCTCTGGAGCTCGCCCGCCACCAGCTGGGCATGGACATCGCCTGGGTCTCGGAGTTCAGCCGCGGGGATCAGGTCCTGCGCTCGGTGCAAGGTGACACCGGCTCGTTCGGAGTGGAGGCCGGGTTCTGCTCACCCTACGAGGAGTCCTATTGCTCCCGAGTGGTGGAGGGCCAGTTGCCCAACGCCATTCCTGACGCCCTTAGCGACGAGCGGACAAAGGATCTGGCCATCACCGCCAAGCTCGATATCGGGTCCTACGTCGGGGTCCCCGTGGTGCTGGGCGGCGGCCAGGTGTACGGGATGTTGTGCTGCCTCAGTCACGACCCAGACGAGTCCCTCGGTGAGAAGGACGTGCGCTTCCTCGGCATTTTGGCCCAACTGGTTGCCGAGGAGGTCCAACTGCACCAGGCCGAGGTCGATCGCCGCGCCCAACAGCGCTCCAGAGTCGAGTCGGTGCTGGCTGGGGAGGGTCTCCACATCGTCTTCCAGCCCATTGCCGCCCTGTCGTCGCTTCAGATGATCGGTGTGGAGGCACTGGCCCGGTTCGACGGAGGACCTGCCCGCCCTGATCAGTGGTTCGCCGAGGCCGCGGAGGTGGACCTCGGCGTGGAGTTGGAGCTGGCCGCAGTACGGACGGCGCTGGCATCGCTGCCGGATTTAACGCCTGATCTCTACCTCGCCGTAAATGCCTCTCCCGAGGCGGTCGCCTCGCCAGCGCTTCTCGATCTCCTGGGCCCTGGGGTGGGCCACCGCGTGTTGCTGGAGGTGACAGAGCACGCCTTGGTCGAGGACTATCAGTGCCTTCTCGCCGCCCTAGCCAAGCTACGAGAGGCCGGCGTCCGACTAGCCGTCGACGACGCCGGTGCGGGTTACTCGGGGCTCCAACACATCCTGCGCGTGCGGCCCGACGTGATCAAGCTCGACCTTGCCCTAACACGCGGGGTCGACGTCGACCCGGCCCGCCAGGCGCTCGCATCCGGAATGGTTGCCTTCGCCCGGAACCTGGGCGCAACCATCGTGGCCGAAGGCGTGGAAACTGCGGCTGAACTCACGGCACTGAGGGGCCTTGGCGTGGAAGCTGCCCAGGGCTATTACCTGTCTCGCCCCGGGCCCTTGCCCGCGCCCGCTGTTGAAGTTAGAACCGAGGCTCCCGCCTAGCTGCGAATCCGCCTGGCTTAGCTAAACGAGCTCACTCCAGGGGTGCCGAATCGAGCCTTCTCGGCCTTGAGTGGGCTGGCCCCGAGGTTCGATGGGCAGCCGAACGTGGTTGGTTACTGGACCGAGGATGAGGCACTCGTCAAGGGCGTGCAGCGGTTCTTGGTCAAGCTGCTGCGCTCATCTGAAGGGCTCGATCCGGAGGTGGATTCATTGAACCCAGATCTCGCTCGGTTGATTACGACGACGTGGCGATGTTCGAGGCGTGGGCGGAACTGTCGTGGGAGGACGCCGAGGAAGAGCCTGACGAGGACGACGACGCATAGAGGAGGCACCGACTCGTTGAAGACCCTCAAGACGCAATGCCACCGCCGGCTTTGGCGAGGGGCTCCGTGAGGCCGAGCCCTGGACGGGCGTGACCGGCGTCTACCTCAGGAGGACTTAGGGCGCTTGCCGCCTTCCACGATGGCTCTCCGTTGACCGCTGGTGATGCGGATCGGCGACTCTCGGGCGATGACGGCCTTATTGACCGCTTTGGCGGTCTGGCTCTTGGTGACCTTCACCCTCTTGGCCATGGCTGCGCTCCTCTTCGTCATCGTAGATGACACCCTACTCATCGGCTGACCACTTCAAGAGGTCGACGAGGATTCGCGATGCGCACGCCGCGAGCGTCAGGTGCGCCTCGAACCCGTCTGCCGTGACCAACGTGGCGGTCGGATCCGTGGACGATCCGGAGAGCACGGCGATCACATCGCCCCGGTGGTTGGTCACCGGCATGGCGGCTACAGCGGTCAGGTCTCGATACCGGTGCTGCTGGTCGGGTGCCAACCCGAACGTGGCGTCGTGGCACTCCCGTCCGGTGGCGAAGACATACTCTTCCTGGCGCCATGCTTCACCGGTGACCCCCTGGCCGACGGCCCAGCCCTGGGAGCCGTCGGGGTCGGGGCGGGGCTCGATGGCTGGGAGCAGCCGGTCCCGGTCGCTGTCATAGAGGTACAGCCGGAACTCACAACCCGTGAGCGGTCCGTCAACCGGGTGGAAGAGCTGGTCGACGGCAGCGGAGGCCACCATGAACCTCGCCGCCGGACGGGCGTCGTCCTCAAGCTCGAGCGCATGACCCTTTGTAGTTGACCGCCCTGCCTCTCCACCCCGTTCGGCGATCTCCGCGGTGGCTTCCGCTTCTGAGTGCGTCTCGAGTGCAAGGCCCTCGCTTGGACTGACACTTGCCTTCCGGAGCCACGGGATGAGTTTCCAACCAGGACGAGGAACGTGCCGGCCCAGAGAGACTGGGCGCCGAGGGAGGTTCGGGCCTGTAGATAGGCGGCAACGATCAAGCCGACTCCAACAAGGACCACGACGAGCCTGCCCAGGTGCTGCTCGGCTGCCTTGGTGGCCCACTTCTTCATGGTTGAAGGTACGTCCGCAACGGTGTGCAGCTCGCGGACGCACGTGCCGAACGCCGCCCTTCTTCGAGACGAAGCGCCGCGGCGTTAGTCTCCGCCCGGTGCCCGGCCGGCCCTACCTCCTCGAGAACCTCGCCGACGACACCACTCACGCCGCGGCCCTGGCCTATCTGGTCGACGATCTCCCTACTCAGCATCCCCTCGCCGTCGCCACCGGGTATGTGAACCTGGGCGGTCTCCACCAGCTGGCCCTTGCGGCTACTGATGGACGCACCGTCCGCCTGCTCATCGGCGCTGCCCCCGAGCCCGGTCTGGGCGCCGAGTTCCCTCTCCAGCGCTTCGAGCGGGCGCTGCACATGCTGGCCGGCGAACGGGACCTTGCCCGCTTTCCACCCAGTCGTGCCGCCACCCGGCTGGCCACGATCGATGATTGGCTGGTCAGTTCGTCAGTGGAGGTACGCCGGTACCTGAGCAGGTTCCTCCATGGCAAGGCCTACCTGTTCGGCACCACAGACGACGCTCGAGCCGCGCTGGTCACCTCGGCCAACCTCACCGGCGCAGGGCTGTACGCCAACCTGGAGCTGGGCCTCGTCCACTACGACCCTTTGCCCGCCGGTCATGCCCTCGAGTGGTTCGACCTCCTCTGGAACCAGGCGGCCGACTACACCGACGACCTACGGGCTCTGCTCTTCCCGGATCCGGGGCTCGTGGACCCCGAGACCGTCTACCTGCGGGCCCTGCTCGACCTCTACGGGGACGAGCTGGAGACGCCGCTACCACCGTCGGAGGTGTCCGCCGTTGCCTTGGCCTCGTTCCAGCGCGACGGCTACGAGCGGGCCCGGCGCATTCTCGCTCGTCATCACGGCGTGATCTACGCCGACGGCGTGGGCACCGGCAAGACAGAGATCGGCCTGGCCTTCATCGAGGAGTACGCCTTGAAGCGCGGCCACCACGCCCTGGTGGTGGCCCCCGCCCAGCTCGTGCCGAGGTGGGAGGAGCGCATCGACCAGGCGCGCCTGCCGGCCCAGGTCGTGAGCTTCAACCAGCTGGCCTCGGACGAGCAGCTGGCGCCTGACGCCCGCCACCGGCATCGGCACCTCCACAACGCCCGGGACAGCTACCGACTGGTGATCGTCGACGAGGGCCATGCCCTTCGCAACCCCGACACGACGTGGCACCGGGCCATGGAACGACTGCTCGGCGGTGAGCGCAAGGACCTGGTACTGCTCACGGCCACACCCGTCAACAACGGCTTGTGGGATCTGTACCACCTGGTCATGGTGTTCGCTCGCCACGACCGGGCATTCGCCGCCCACGGGATCCCCTCGGCGCGGGAGCTGTTCGTGCGCGCCGGGGCCAACGAGCGCGATCCTGAGAACCTCGACCCAGACGTCCTCTTCCCTTTGGCTGACGCCGTGAGCGTCCGCCGGGACCGCCGCTTCATCGAGGAGACGTATCCGGGCGCCACCTTTCCCGACGGCACGCCCGTGCGCTTCCCTCGTCCCGTCCTGACGACGGAGCGCTACGACCTCGACGGCGCCCATCCGGGTCTGTTCGCCGACATCACCGGCTGGATCGACGCTCTCACCATGGCTCGCTATCGCCCGAGTGCCTACGAGGTGGGCGCTGAAGAGACTGCGGCTGAGGCCACGCTCGGAGGCCTGCTCCAGTCCGGCATCCTCAAGCGCTTCGAGTCGTGCTGGGCGGCGTGCCGGATCACCGCCTCGCGCATGGTCTCTGCCCACGACGCCTTCCTGGCCGCTTGGGACGCGGGGGTCGTACCATCCCGGGCGACGCTTCGAGATGCTGCCATCTCCGAAGTGGACGATGCCGGCGTGGCCACCTGGGTGGCGGAGCGGCTGGCCCAGGACTCCGAGTCCCTCCCATCCACGGACTTCCGGCCGGAATACCGAGAAGCGGTGGCCCACGACCGTGAGCTCCTGTGTCGCATCCGGGACCGCCTGGCGGCGCTCAGCCCGTCAAGCGATCCCAAGCTCCAGCTGCTGTCTCGCCTCTTGGAGTCCTCGCCGGCGAGCAAGGTGGCGGTGTTCGCGACCTTCGGGGACACGGTCGCCTACTTGGACGAGCACCTCCCAGAGGTATTGGACGGGCGTGAGCGGGAGGTAGTGACCGGTTCGGCCAGCGATCCCGATTCTCGCAGCGCCAGCCTGGCCCGATTCTGCCCCAACACAGTGGTGGGCCCCGAGTACGTGCCGCCGAACGGCGAGGTCGACCTGCTGCTGTCCACCGACGTGCTCTCCGAAGGCCAGAACCTCCAGCAGGCGGCCGCCGTCATCAGCTACGACATGCCGTGGAACCCCCAGCGCGTCGTGCAGCGCAACGGACGGGTGATCCGCCTCAAGAGCCCCCACGAAGAGGTGTTCCTCACCACCATGCTCCCCGAGCCCGGCGAGCTGGACACACTGTTGCAACTCGAGTCCGCGATCCGTCGCAAGGTCCTTGCCGCCAGCGTGTATGGGATGGAGAGCGAGGTCATCGAAGGGGTGGAGACCGAGCTTCGCAGCTATGCCGCCCGGCTGGCAGAAGGCGATGAGGCCCTGCTGGACGAGTCGGGGGACCGAGATGAGGCAAGCGGTGCCTTCGCCGGGGAGCAGCTGCGAGCGCTCCTCCTACGGGCCGTCGCCGAGGGCGAGGTGGGGCGCTTACGCGGGTTGCCCTGGGGCATCGGTGCCGCCTTCCGCCAGGGCCCCGGCATCCCCTCTGCCGGAGCACCGGGATGCTTCTTCGCCTGCCGTACCCGCGGCGGCCAGCGCTACTGGCGCTACGTGCAGGTGGACGGGACCGTGCTCGACACCGACTCGGAGATCCTTCGTCGCATCGACCCGGGCCCGGCTCCCGCTCTGGCCGCGCCGGTTCCTGGTCTGGACCTGGAGGCGGCCTGGACGAAGGCCGTGACCACGGTCGTAGAGGAGCACAACCGCCGCGCCGACCCCCGTGCCGACGAGGAGCGCATAGGCGCCGCCCAGCGCTTCAGCCTCGACCTGCTCCGTGACCCGACGGTGATGCTGCCTCCTGGTGCGGCCGATGCCGAAGAGGCGCTGGGAGTTGAGCGCAGCTCCGGTGTCCGTCAGGCGCTGAACGGCGTGCGGGCGTCGCTGTCGGAGGGGCGGATCTCTCGGGACGAAGCTGCCAGAAAAATCGTCGAGGTCGTCGTGACCTTCGGGCTGCAGCCGGTGGAACCGCCGCCGGCACTGGAGCCCATCGACGAGTCCGACGTCGGCGTGGTGTGCTGGATGGCGGTGCTTCCCCTCATACCCGGATCACCGTGAGGTTCGCTCTGACCGGGAGCGGCACCAGTCTCGCCTTCAGCCCCCGGCCAGCACCGCCTCGGCGTCGATGATCTCGTAGGCGTATCCCTGCTCGGCCAGGAACCGCTGGCGGTTTGCCGCAAAGTCCTGGTCGTTGGTGTCGCGCGAGACCACGGTGTAGAAGTGCGCTTGGCGGCCGTCGGACTTGGGCCGCAGGATCCGGCCGAGGCGCTGGGCCTCCTCCTGGCGGCTGCCGAAGGTGCCCGACACCTGCACAGCCACCGTGGCTTCGGGAAGGTCGATTGAGAAGTTGGCCACCTTGGAGACGACAAGCACAGCCACCTCGCCTCGTCGGAAGGCGTCGTAGAGTGCCTCCCGCTCGGCCACCGGTGTCTTGCCCGTGATGAGGGGCACGTCGAGCCGGCGGGCCAGCGTGTCGAGCTGGTCTAGATAGGCACCGATGACCAGCGTGGGCTCGCCGGCGTGGCGCCGCAGCACGGCTTCGACCACGGCGAGCTTGGACGCCGCCGTGGACCCCACCCTGTAGCGCTCCTCGGGCTCGGCCACGGCATAGGCCATGCGTTCCTCATCGGTGAGCGTGACCCGTATCTCGCGGCAGGCGGCGGGAGCGATCCAACCCTGCGCCTCGATGTCGCGCCACGGCGCGTCGTAACGCTTGGGGCCGATGAGGCTGAAAACGTCACCCTCCCGACCGTCCTCGCGCACCAGGGTGGCGGTGAGGCCCAGGCGACGCCGGCTCTGAAGATCGGCGGTCATACGGAACACCGGTGCAGGAAGCAGGTGGACCTCGTCATAGACGATGAGGCCCCAGTCCTCCGCCGAGAACAGATCGAGGTGCACGAACTCCCGCTTCCTCCGGGTGATCATCACCTGGTAGGTGGCGATGGTGACGGGGCGGATCTCCTTGCGCTCGCCCGAGTACTCGCCGATTTCCTCCTCAGTGAGCGACGTGCGGACCAGCAGCTCCCGGCGCCACTGGCGGGCCGAGACGGTGTTGGTGACCAGCACCAGGGTCTTGGCACCGGCCCGAGCCAACGCGGCGGCCCCCACGATGGTCTTGCCCGCCCCGCACGGCAGGACGACCACACCGCTGCCGCCGGCGAAGAAGCCCTCAACGGCCTGGCTCTGGTAGGGACGCAGGTCCCATCCGTGGTCGGGCCCACTCAGGAGCTGGAGGGAGAACGATGCGCCGTCGACGTAGCCGGCCTGGTCGTCGGCAGGCCATCCGACCTTGACCAGGGCCTGCTTGAGCCGGCCCCGCTCACCGGCCCGGACGGCCACCACCTCGGGCCCGAGCCGGATGCCGACCAGGGGCGCCACGTGCCGGGAGCGCAGGACCTCCTCCAACACGGCAACGTCGGCGGGGCCGGCCGCCCGGAGGGCCAGTCCGACCTTGGAATGCTCCTCCAGCACCAACCGGCCGTAGCGGGCCATGAGGTCCACCACGTCCACCAACAGGGCCTGAGGGACGGGATAACGGGACCAGGTGACGAGGGCGTCGACCACCTGCTCGGCATCGTGGCCGGCGGCACGGGCGTTCCACAGCCCGAGGGACGTGAGTCGGTAGGTGTGGACGTGCTCGGGTGAGCGCTCGAGCTCGGCAAAAGGAGCGATGGCCGACCGGCACGCCGCTGCCTGAGGATGGTCGACCTCGAGCAGCAGGGTCTTGTCCGACTGCACGATGAGAGGGCCGTCGGTCATGGCCGCACGCTCAGCGCCTGCTCATCGATCAGCTGGGCCCACTCGACGCGGCTCAGCGTGATGGCCTGAAGCGACCGGCTCGACTCGCTGCGGACGTGGGCTACGTCTCTGGTCACGTTCACGACTTCGAGGACCTCCTCCTGGTAGCCCGTGTCCGGGTCGTCGTAGCCGACCAGGACGGGACACCCGACCGCGGCGGCGTACTGCAGCAGGTCGAGTACCCCCTGGGGATCGTCGGAGAAGCCCTCCTCGTCTCGTCGCAAGCGACGTCGGCATCGGGGTCGGGGAAGCCGTCGTCGAAGAAGGTCAGGTGGTCCATGCCGGGGAACGGTGGCAGTCGTGGCTCGGGGGCCGAGCCGGCGGGAGCAGAGCGAAGCTGGGCCACCACCGCCGCAAGCTCGGGAGGCGAAGGGGTCTTACCGGGAGCGGGCGAGCGCGTTGGCGCCGGCGCAG
>JADDQT010000166.1 GCA_016781225.1 Actinomycetota bacterium | reverse complement strand
GGCACAGGGTCGGGGCGGCGCACGATGCCCGCCACGAGGTCGCCCCGCTCCAGGCCGCTCGCCGCGGGGGCGTCGAGGATCCGCCCCAGCGACTCGTGGCCGATTATCAGCCGATCGAAGCCAGGCGGAGCCTCCCCGTAGGCGCCCGCCACAAGCTCGGCGTCGGTGCCGCAGACGCCGACGGCCAACCCTTCTACAAGCACAGCGCCCTCGTCGGCTTGGGGCTCGTCGACTTCTTCGAGTCCGGCTGAGCCGGCTCGACCCGGCACCAGGGTGAGGGCCCGCATCGTCACTCTCTTACCGGGTGTCCGGTGAGGCGGGCAGCGCGGGACAGGTTGCGGGCGGTATTCACCACTGCCACATGTGAGAACGCCTGGGGGAAGTTCCCCACCAGCCGCCGACTCACCGGGTCGTATTCCTCGGCGAGAAGACCGACGTCGTTGGCCACCGAGAGGAGCTGCTCGAACAAGGATCGGGCCTCGTCGTGGCGGCCGAGGAGGCAGAGGTTGTCGGCCAGCCAGAAGGTGCAGGCCAAGAAGGCGCCCTCGCCGGCCGGCAGCCCGTCGACCTGGCCGGGGCCCTCGGACGGGTAGCGGAGCACGAAGCCGTCGTGGCACAGCTCCCGCTGGATGGCCTCCACCGTCCCCCTCGCCCGCTCGTCATGGGGCGGCAAGAAGCCGACCAGCGGCGCCATGAGCAGGCTGGCGTCGAGCTCCCGAGACCCGTAGTACTGCGTGAAAGTCTTGCGTTCGGCGTCGTATCCGCGCTGGCACACCTCGTCGTGAATGTCCTGGCGCAGCCGTCGCCAGCGCTCGGCGGGCCCGTCGAGGCCCAACCACTCCACCGCCTTGACGGCTCGGTCCATGGCCACCCAGGCCATGACCTTGGAGTGGGTGAAGTGCCGGCGGGGTCCTCGGACCTCCCAGATGCCTTCGTCTGGCTCGTGCCAGGCAGACTCCAGGAAGTCGAGCAGGCCCCGCTGGAGCTGCCACGCCGGGGTGCTGGGCTCGATGCCGACCCGCCGAGCCTGGTGCATGGCGTCCATGACCTCGCCATAGACGTCGAGCTGGAGTTGGCGACTGGCCGCGTTGCCAATGCGAACCGGCTTGGAGCCCGCATAACCGGGGAGCCACTCCAGCTCCTGCTCTGGCAAGCGACGCTCGCCGGCGGGCCCGTACATGATCTGTAGGGCCGAGGGCTGCCCTGCCACAGCCCGCAACAGCCAGTCCCGCCATGCCCTGGCTTCCGCGACGTACCCGGCAGTCATGAGCGCTTGCAGGGTGAAGGTGGCGTCGCGCAGCCAGCAGAAGCGGTAGTCCCAGTTGCGCACCCCACCCACCTGCTCGGGCAAGGAGGTGGTGGGTGCGGCCACGATGCCGCCGCTCGGAGCGTAGGTGAGCGCCTTGAGGGTGAGCAGCGATCGCCGTACCTGTTCGGACCAGCCCTCCTCGTAGGAACAGAGATCACTCCACTTCGCCCACCAAGCCTCGGTGTCCGAGCGGGCGGTCAATGCGTCGATGGGATCGGGTGGTGCCTGATGAGACGGGTGCCAGGTCAACACGAACGGCACCTGTTGGCCGGCTGCGATGCTGAACTCGGCCACGGTCGTCAGCCCCACGCCCGTGGTGTCAACCGGCGTCCTCAGCTCCAGGGCATCCGGGCCGGCCACGAAGGACAACGCGCTATCCAGGCGACGCACCCATGGCACGACCGAGCCGTAGTCGAAGCGGACGACGAGCTCCATGCGCATGGGCACCCGTCCTCGCACCCCTTCGACCACTCGGACCAGGTCGGGCCTGGTCTCCCGCGGCGGCATGAAGTCCACCAGGCGGACGACGCCGGCGTCGGTCTCCATCTCCGTCTCGAGGACCAGGCTGTCGCCCAAGTACCGACGTGACGTGCGGCTAGCCCCGTCGGCAGGGGCCACGAGCCAGCGGCCATGTTCCCGACACCCGAGGAGGGCGGCGAAGCAGGCGCCGGAGTCGAAGCGGGGAAGGCAGAGCCAGTCGACGGAGCCATCGCGCCCGACGAGGGCGGCGGTCTGCATGTCGCCGATGAGAGCGTAGTCCTCGATGGGTCTGGACATGGCAAGAGAATCCCATCTGCGTCAACTCCCGTTTCCGGGGCACGCCATTGCGTTGGAACCACCGCGGGGCCTTCTCCAGCTTCGGGCGAACCGTCTCACAGATGAGCCGAGCTGGGTCTTCCTGTCGAAGGGTGAGCCTTCCTGAGGGTCCTTACCTGGCTTTCTGTGCGGCCTGCTCGTCCAGCTCCTTCTCGGCGGCGCTGAGCTCATGGCTCTCGGCCTCGGCGCGGGCCTCGCTTGCTTGCTCCTCCGCTTCCCCCTTCTCGGACTGCGCCGCTCCTTCTCGCTTGAGCTCGGAGTTGTCGGTGAGGTCTCCGGCTGCCTGCTTCACCTTGCCCTTTGTGTCCTCGAGGCTTCCCATGGGGTCTCCCTTTCTCTTGTGGTGGCTGCTTGGTTCCATTCTCGGAAGCGTGAACGCGACTCGTGACCTTTCCCCGAAGGTGACGAGAAACCGATACAGCCCGGTTACGGGTCTGTGACGGCATCGATCCTGCCTTGGGCACGGGGCCGCCATTGTCATTGAACTGCAACGTTCTCTTCTCTGGTCCGTCGCGCTCGATGGAGAGGAGCGCTTGACGGAGGCAGCACAGACGAGTGAAGGACGGATGAGATGAGCAGCGGACTGAGCTGTGCGTACGCCGCGGGCAACGTCCCTGTCGCTCCATGAACCTCCTCGACCTGCTCATCATCGCCTTCGCCGTGGCTGCTGCAATTAGTGGTCATCGCATGGGCCTCCTCACGAATGCCGGCTCATGGATTGGTGGCGGGGCGGGCTTGTTCGTCGGCGCCCAACTGGCCCCGCAGGCAGTGGAGCTGTTCCCGAACGCCGGGGCGCTGATGAGGCTCGTGGTGACTGCGGTGGTGTTCGCCACCGCCGTGAGTCTCCCTGCCGCGTTTGGCCAGATCCTTGGGCACCGCATCCATTGGTCACTTCCACCGGGCGGGGCTCGAACCACCGACCGGCTGGCCGGCTTGGCCATGGGCATGGTCGGAGTCGGAGTGCTCGTTTGGCTCCTCGTCCCCGTTCTCGACCGGATTCCCGGGATCATCGCCCGCCAAGCGCGGAGCTCGCTGCTGGCTGGGGTCATCGCCGAGGCCACGCCCCCACCGCCCGACGCCACGGCCGAGTTGCAGCAACTCGTGGCCGGTACCGGCTTCCCGGAGGTTTTCGAGGGGCTGCGCCGCTCCCCGGCCACGGGTCCCCTGCCCGCTTCTCCAGTCCTTTCCGCTGAGGTTCGCAACAGCGTGACGGCGGCAACCGTGCGTCTCGAGGGCCGCGCATGCGGTCAGAGCATCACCGGGAGCGGATTCGCAGCCGACGCCACCACGGTGGTCACCAACGCCCACGTGGTGGCCGGCATACCGCGGCCATTCGTGATCACGAGCGATAGCCGACGCCTGAGGGGGCAGGTCGTCCTCTTCGATGACAACCGCGACCTCGCGCTGGTGCAGGTACCGGGACTGGGGGTTCCTCCGCTGCCCCTCGGTGTCGCCGCAGCCCAGGAGGAAGGTGCAGTGTTCGGCCATCCTGGGGGACAGACAAGCGTCGCCGTGTCTCCCGCCCGAATCGAGCGGGAAATGGGGGCACTCGGGCGGGACATCTACGGTGACGACCTGGTGCGTCGACGAGTTCTGGTCCTGGCCTCTCGACTCAGCCCTGGTGACTCCGGGGGGCCTCTCGCTGACCGCACCGGGCGCGTGGTCGGAGTCGCTTTTGCCATCGCTCCAGACCGCCCGGCAACCGCCTATGCGCTCTCCGACGAGGAACTCACGGCGGTCCTCGGGGCTCCACGTCGGCCGACCGCAACTGCGGGATGCGTTGGGTGAGCCATCACGTTGCAGGGCGATGACAATCACAGGCCTGGCAGGCAACCTGACGGTGCTTTGGGTAGGGGTTGTAAGAGGCCGCGTGCTGCAGCGCCCCCCGGTTTGCAGTGGTGTGACCCACACCCCTTCACGCCCATCTGATGCAAGGAGGCAGCATGTCCACTGCTGAGCACGTTCCATCATCCGACGTTCTCGAGGTGCTCATCCTCGATCACAGAGTCCTCGAGCGCCTCTTTGACGACGTCAAGGCCAAACCCTTAGGCGATGGTCGCGAGGCGGCTCTCACCTGCCTCGTGTCAGAGCTCCTGACACACCTCTTCGTCGAGGAGCAGGTGCTCTATCCCGCCATCCGAACGGCGTTGGCCGGAGGCGACGAGCTGGTCGACTCCGCCGTTGAGGAGCACCAAGCGCTCAAGCAGACCCTTGCGCGCCTCGAGGCGGTTGACCCGAACGATCATGAGGCGGAGATACTGCTTGCTCATCTTCAGCGCGATCTCCGTGACCACGTGGAGCAAGAGGAGAGCGCCTTGTTTCTCATGTTCCGTTCCGCGGTTGATGAAGGTGATCTGCTCGACATGGCCGAGCTCGTCGAAAGGGCAAGAGAGACCGATTCCAGGTTCCAGGGCCTCTGCGCCGCAGGCCGGCCTCGGATCGGAGCCTGGAAAGAGGTACGCAGCAAGGCTCAAGGGGGTGAAGACCAGTCAAAGCTTACGGTCACCCCCGCGGGCCCCTCTCGGGTGGGGACGCCCTCATCTGGCTGGGTCACCGTCCGCGTCAGAGCTGTTGAAGTCATCGGCTGCGTGGCCCCGTTGGCCACCTATAGCTATCGGAGGCGGGGCTAAGGGGAATGGGCTAACAACGACGACATCGAGCATGGGGCGAGCAGGACGAGAGCCGAGCCGCCCAGGGACATCGAGAGTGAGACCAATGCGACTTCGACGGCGACCATCAGGGCCCTCCGCCTCCGACGCAAGGGGGCGCAAGGGAGGCATCGGCCGCCAGTCGACCCCCGACGCCGAGGAGGTGAGCGATGCCCTGCGGAGAGGCGCGGGCGACTACCTGGAACAGCGTCGGAGGCTTGCCGGGCTGGTCCTGTCAGCCATGGGCTCGCTCGGCGTGGTGGCGGCCTACCAGTTCGGCCTCCTGCGCCGGCCACCCGAGCCCCGGCTCTGGCGCCTTGATGCCGAACGGGTGGATGCCTCGGGCGAGGCCTATGAGTACCTCAACACACCAGATGCCTCCCT
>JADDQT010000165.1 GCA_016781225.1 Actinomycetota bacterium | reverse complement strand
CGAGGCGGTGCGAGCCCTGAAGGCCGCCTACGCAGCGGACGGCATCAACGTGGGGGCCAACCTGGGGCGGGCGGCCGGTGCGGGGGTCCCCGGCCACTTCCACGTGCACGTGCTTCCCCGCTGGAGCGGTGACACCAACTTCATGACCTCCGTTGCCGAGACCCGGGTGCTGCCCGAGTCCCTGGACGCCTCCTACGAAAAGGTGAAGGGCGCCTGGCCGGCATGACCGAGACCGAGAGAGCCGAGGGTGGCGACGAGCTCCCCGAGGACCTCGACGTCACCGCCTACGTCGGCCCCTACACCTTCCCCGACAACAGCCGCCGACGGGTGCCGGGCCTGATGTACCTGGCCGTCGCCGCGGCGTGCCTGGTGCTGTGGCTGGTTCGCGGTTCCGGCGGGGTCCTCGTCAACGAGGGGATGTTGCTGGTGGCCGTGCTCCTCGCCGCCGGGGGCCTGTTCAATCTGGCCGCCGGCCAGCGCCTCGGCGTGCGGGAGACCGACGCCCTGGTCGCCGCCTCTCGTCAGGTGGCCTTCGCGGTGGGACACGCCTCGGCGCAGCTGGCCTGGCGGGGCCTGCGCAGCCGGCCCACGTGGCGCATCCTCCTGTACTCGGCCGAGGACCCGCCGGAGAAGCGAGGTCTGGTGATGGTGGACGGCGTGGACGGCCACGTGGTTGCCCACATGGTGGAGGATAACCCCGAGGACTGGTCCGAGCTCTCGGCTTAGCAGCTAGACGACGGCGAAGCCCGGCTCGCCCTTGCCCAACTGGGTAGTCTCCCGGAGTGGGGACGCCTCTCAATGACCGAGTTGGTGATAATCCTGGCGATGCTCGGTACACCGGTGGTCATGGTGGGCGCGGCTGCATACCTCGCGACCCGCAAGCGGACCTAGCGGCTATAAGACGCCAACGGGTCGGCTCAGGCTTCGCCGCCGAGCCTCACACCAGCAGTGGTCCGGCCCGTGGTGGATCCGTGCACCAGTGCCTCCCATCGGGGTCGGTGACCTCCAAGGTGGCATCGGGCCGGAGCTTGGCGTGCCACCCCGGCTGATGAAGCCGGTGGTGATGGCGGCTGCACACCAGCACCAGGTTCTCGAGGCACGTGGGGCCATCGTCGGCGATGTGCACGACGTGATGACCCTCACACCATGACGACTGGCGGTCACAGCCGGGGAAGCGGCAGTGCTCGTCTCTGAGCACCAGGGCGTTCCACAAGGTCGCGGGGATGGTGCGGGTCGAGGTGCCGTAGTCCAGCACCGTCGAGCGCCCGGACATGACCAGGCGGTGCAGGGCGGAGTCACAGGTGAGCGCCTGAAGGGCAGCACCGCTGAGCACCGCGCCGTCCACGACCCGCCCGCCACCACCGCCGGCAAGGTCCTCGTAGTCGACGACCACGTTGACGTGGGGACGGTGTCGACCAGCTGGGCGGTGGTGCTGGTGGTCGAGATAGAAGCGGCAGATGTCGGCCAGCGTGTCGACCCGCCGCTGCGCCGGGGTGCGAGAGGGCTCGGCGTCTGAGTCGGAGCTCTCACCCAGGCGAAGCGCAGTGGAGACCACCTCGCCGGCTTCGGCATCGAGCGTCCCGTCCAGAACCCAAGTGCCATCCAGCATCTGCGACAGGTGCAGGCCCCGCTTGGACTCGGCGGGTTCAGGCTCGTCAGCCAGCGCTGCGGCATGAGCTGCCCAGTGGCCCATGGCCCGGGAGGTGTCGTTGACCGACAGGCCCACCAGGCTCGGCACCAGCTCTGGCTCCTGCTCGGCGAAGGGCTCCAGCATCTCCGGCTTGAGCACGGCCACCATGGCGTCGACCTGGCCCCCGCTCAGCTCGCCCGCCTGCCACGCCCGAGCGGTGATGGACAGGGACCTCAGCTTCTTGGCCCGTCCCGTCACCCGGGCTGCCTCCCGCTTGGTCATGGCCCCGTGCAGGCGAAGCCAGGCGGTCATGGAGGTGGCGGAGTCGAGGTCCCACAGCTCCGCAGCGTCGAAGGCGCCAACGGCTTCGGTGATCTTGGCGTCGAGGCGGTCCCGAAGGGCGAGCGCCTCGGTGATGGCTTCAGCGCAGGGAGAATCGAGAGCTGGTCGATCTCCGTGCAAAGGCTCTCGAACACATTGAGATCGTACATGTGTTCGATGCAGGAGTCAAGCGAATTCCTTGTGGCACAAGGGATTTGCGCACAGACAGTGCAGCGCCACCGATGAAGGGCTTCAGGAGGTCACTTTGGTTTGGCCCCTCGCACGTAGTCCACCTCGAGGGAGGGAGCAAACGACTGCGCCGCAGTCACGAGCTCCTCAGCGGTCATGAGCAAGGTTTTCTCCACCAGCACCAGGGGCGTCCCGTAGAGCCGGGTCGAGGCAGAAGCGATCCGGCGCCGGAGCCGAGGAAGTGCCCGCAAAGCAGCCGCCTGATCAGCGGGAAGGAACTCGACCGTCCTGAGCGCTCGTCGTCCGTACAGGAACTTGGGACCTAGCACCCCGATAGCGATGGACGAGACGCTTGACCACGGGATCGGGCTTTGGCCCCCGAGAACGAGACCTTGGGCCGAGAGACGACCGAGCTCCTTGTTGCGGATCACCCCCACTGTCGTGAGGATGGCGAGGCCACCGAACAAGAGCATGCTTGCCACGCCCATCCATCCCGGTATCACTTCAGTGGCGGCTAACAGCCCGTAGCCGAAGAACGAGGCGACGAACAACAGCAAGTACGACAACTGGCGGCGCCGGTCGAGCTGGAGAACGATCACCTCAGCGCCGGGAGCCCGATGCACAGCCCGGCTACTCGTCCCCCTTGGGCAGCTTCGAGTAGAGGTGCTGAGGGAGGAGGTCGTAGTGGTCGTGGCGGGCGCTGAAGCGGCCCCTGCCGCCGGTGATCGAGCGCAGGTCGATGGCGTAACGCAGCAGCTCTGCGGTGGGGACGGTGGCCACGATGACCTGCTCACCGCTGCTGGCGGCGTCGGTACCCTGCACCCGCCCTCGGCGAGCATTGAGGTCGCCCATCACGTCACCCTGGTGATCCATGGGAACGGTGACCTCGAGCAGGGAGATGGGCTCGAGAACCACCGGTCCGGCCTGGGCCATGGCCTCGTGGAGCGCCAATGATCCCGCCATCTTGAAGCTCATCTCCGAGGAGTCGACGGCGTGGAACTTCCCGTCCACCAGGGTGACCTTCACGTCCACGATGGGAAAGCCGTGCACGCCGCCGCGCTCCATGGTCTCGAGGATCCCCTTCTCCACGGCGGGGATGAACTGGCGGGGGATGGCTCCGCCCACGATCTTGTCCTCGAACTCGAACCCCGTACCCCGCTCGAGGGGCTCGAGGACGATGGAGGCCACCCCGAACTGGCCGTGCCCACCGGTCTGCTTCTTGTACTTACCCTCGGCCTCGGCCTCCTTGGTGACCGTCTCCCTGTAGGCGATGCGCACGTCCTCGGTCTCCACCTCCACCCCGAACTTGCGGTGGAGGCGCTCGATGACGATGGCCAGGTGCGTCTCGCCCATCCCGCCCAGCAGGGTCTGGTGGGTCTCGTCCACCCGGCGCACCACGAGGGCAGGATCCTCGTCCTGGAGGCGGTGAAGGGCGGTCATGAGCTTGTCCTCGTCGCCCTTGGACCGGGGTCGGATGGCGACGGACAGCAACGGCTCCGGGGCAGATGCCTCCGGCAGGCGGACCGGCGTGCCCTTGGGGGCCAGCGTGTCGCCGGTGGCGGTGTCGCCCAGCTTGGCCACGGCGCCGATGTCCCCGGCCACCACCTCGGGGACCTGCTCCTGCTCCTTGCCTCTCAGGGTGAAGAGGTGGTGGAGCCGCTCGTCGGCGTGGGTACGGGGGTTGGTGAGGACGGTGTCGGGGCGGATGGTGCCCGAGAGGGCCTTGAAGATGGAGATCCGGCCCACGTAGGGGTCGGCCAGGGTCTTCCAGACGTAGGCCAGCGGCTCCGCCGTGGGATCGCAGGCGATCTCCTGGATGGTGTCGCCGGCCTGGACGGCCACGGGGGGAGCGTCGGACGGCGAGGGCGCGATGTGGCAGAGGAACTGGGCCAGGCGGTCGATGCCGATGTTCCTCGCCGCCGATCCGCACAGCACCGGGAACACCTGGGCGGCCGTGACCCCCTTGGCCAGCGTCGCCTCCAGCTCCTCGACCGTGGGCACGGCGCCGTCCAGGTAGCGCTCCATGAGGTCGTCGTCGCCCACGACGATGCCCTCGACGAGGTTCTCGTGGACCTGGTGCTCGAGGTCCTCCATCTCATCGGGGATCTCGCCCGTGCTCGCCTGGCCGCCCTCGTAGGTGATGGCCGTGTCGGTGAGCAGGTCGGCGATGCCCCTGAAGTCGTGCTCGTCGCCGATGGGGAGCTCGAGGGGGGCGATGCCGGCGCCGAACAGCTCCCTCAGCTGCCCCAGTGTTCGCTCGAAGCTGGCCCGCTCGCGGTCCAGCTTGTTGACGAACACGAGCCGCGGGCGCCCGAGCTCCGCGGCCAGCCTCCACAGCACCTCGGTCTGCACCTCCACCCCTTCGACCGCGCTCACCACGAACACCGCCAGGTCGGCCACCCGGAGGGCGGCCTCGGTGTCGGTCATGAAGTCGGCGAAGCCGGGACAGTCGAGCACGTTGATCTTGTGCCCGTCGTGCTCGACGGGGGCCAGGCCCACCGACACCGATATCTGGCGCTTGACCTCCTCGGGGTCGAAATCGGTGGTGGTGCTTCCGTCCTCGACCCGGCCCTGGCGGTTGACGGCGCCGGAGCAGAACAGCAGGGCCTCGGTGAGCGTGGTCTTGCCCGCCCCGCCGTGGCCGACGAGCGCCACGTTGCGGATCTGCTGGGGCGGGAAGCTCTTCACGTACGCCTCGCTCGAACTGCTCCGGACCGTTGCCTGGCAAACGCTGAGATGGGTAGTCAGCCTAACGCTCGGTGATAGCGTTGACCGCCTGATGTTCGACGGAAGATGGTTGGCCAGCGTGGACAAGGCCCGCCAACCCGTGGGCTCGGTGATCCGCCGTACGGGCATCAGCGCCGACCACCTCACCTTTCTCGGACTGGTGCTGGCCGGTGCCACCGCCGTCGCCCTGGCCACCGGCCGGCTCGGGCTCGGTCTGGTGCTGCTGCTCGCCACCGCCTTTGCCGACCTGCTCGACGGCCCGGTGGCCAAGGCCGCAGGTACGGCCGGGCCGCGGGGTGCGTTCTTCGACTCGGTCGCCGACCGCGTCGCCGACTCCCTGATCCTCGGCGGCCTGGCGTGGTACCTGGCATCGGAGGGCGGCGCCCATGCCGCGCTGCTGCCGCTGGCCGTGCTGGCCACGTCGAACCTGATCTCCTACGAGCGGGCCAAGGCCGAGTCCTTGGGCTATTC
>JADDQT010000164.1 GCA_016781225.1 Actinomycetota bacterium | reverse complement strand
GTGGCCGCCCGCAAGAAGTTCGTTGCTGCCCGCGTCGGTGACGGCTTCTTGGTGACCGCCGCAGCCTTGCTCTACGACCGGTTCGGACACCGGCGACCTCGGCGCGATCTTCGACGGCGCCCTCGCCGCCGCCTCCGACGGCTTCGCCCTCGGCTCCGTCGAGCTGGCAGCCGCCTGCTTCGGTGTCACCGCCATCCTGAAGTCCGCGCAATTCCCGACGCACGGATGGCTGGTCGAGGTCATGGATACGCCGACGCCACAGTTTCGGTCGAGTCGCCCTGGGAGCCGTGATGGAGCCCGTCCTCGAGCGTGCGCGCATGACGATGACGCATGGGCAGGCCTCGTCGAGGGCCGGCAGGAACAGCTTCGCCAGTTCCTGCGGTGGGCAGCCGCACGCGAGGCCGGGACTCGCAAGGCGTCGCTCCGTCTCGAGAACCGAGACGACATCGTCCGTTGTGAGTGCGGTACCGGCCGGCGCCTCACACGTCCACTCCCTGCAGACCGGCAGTGGCGCCTGCGTGCTGCTGGCCCAGAGCGGGGGTGAAAAGAATGTCCAGTTGCCGTTTGCCGACGGGCTACCGGTGAACCGTCGGCATCCCCTGCACGTACTTGTCCACACCGGTGAGGCGGGACAGCACGTGAGCATCGGCGTGGTCGCAACGGACAGCGATCCTTGCTTTTCCAGCGGCAAGTACCTAAACCTGGATGCACCGATGAGCCTTGAGCTGAGCGGGTCGCGCATCCGCGTGAAAGGCCTCCCTAGCTGGGACGATGACGGTGTTCAACGTCGTCTTCACACCAGCACGGGAGGCACTTTCAGTGAGTCGAGTATCGCACGATCTTGACCGCGTCGAGGTGAGCTTCGACGATCCGAACCTGGTCGCCAACGCCGGCCTTCTGCTGGTGGGCACCCTGGTGGTGCGCCTCGGCCTAGAGGGGATGATCGACGCCACGGTGCGCCTGGGCCGTCGCGTCGGTGGAGCGCGGCCGGGAGGCAAGGTGTTGACCCTGGTCCATTCCATGGTGGCTGGGGGCTCACACATCGATCACGCTGACGTGCTGCGCTCTGGGGCGAGCGGGCGGGTGCTGCCCCACCGGGTAATGGCTCCCTCCACGCTGGGAACCTTCCTTCGCTGCTTCACCTTCGGTCACGTCCGCCAGCTGGAGGCGGTGGTGGGACACACGCTGCGCCGGGCCTGGGAGATGGGCGCCGGCCCAGGCGCGGCGCGCCTGGTGATCGATGTCGACTCCACCGTCTGTGAGGTGGTCGGCAAGCTCAAGGCCGGAGCGGCCTTCGGCTACACCAAGGTGTTGGGCTACCACCCCATTTTGGCCAGCCGGTCCGACACCGGCGAGATCCTCCATGCCCGCATGCGCAAGGGCTCGGCCAACACCGCTCGGGGCGCCCGGCGCTTCATCGAAGAGCTCGTGGCCCGGGTTCGACGAGGCGGGGCGGTGGGCGAAGTTGTGGTCAGGATGGACTCGGGGTTCTGGTCCAAGGACACCATCGCCACCCTCGCTCGCCTCGACGTGCGCTACACGATGGCCGTGCGCAGCGGAAACATCGCCGTCGCGGCGGCCATAGCCACCATCGGCGATGAGGCCTGGGTCGACATCGACTACACCCCCGACGACCAGGCCCAGGTAGCCGAGTGCACTTACAGCGGCCGGCGCCTGATCGTGCGCCGCACCCGCCTCATCGATTCGCATCAGGCCGCCCTGTGGCCCAACTGGCGCCACCACGCCTTCCTCACTGACCTGACAGGCGACGCCGCCGACGTAGACGCCTTCCACCGCAACCACGCC
The DNA here is from genome assembly GCA_016781225.1 of Actinomycetota bacterium. Lineage (GTDB taxonomy): Bacteria > Actinomycetota > Acidimicrobiia > Acidimicrobiales > YB1-3. The sequence goes on along the minus strand of JADDQT010000164.1, from coordinate 3,444 downwards.
GTTGTCGAGCTCGACATCCGGGACCTGAAGGAGGGCTCGGGGCTCGAGCACGTGCCCTCGGGGAGCTTCGACGCCAACAGTGCCTGGCTTCAGTGTGCCGTGCTGGCTCACAACCTCATCCGCTGGAGCACCACCCTCGGGCAGCGAACACCCGCCGAGGGCCGCAGCGTGGCCCGCACCATTCGCCACCGCCTCATCGCCGTGCCCGCCCGGCTCGTCAACCATGCCGGGACGCCGACGCTGCGGGGCCCGGCTCGCTGGCCCTGGGGTCAGTGGTTCCAGCGGCGCCTCGCCGCGCTAAGCCTTCTTCCGCTCCAACCGGGCTGACGTCATCCGGCGGCGGGCGCACCGCAGATGACCACCTGGCGCTGACAACCGGACAAGCAACCAACCTCTGCTCCGACGCGGGACGCGGCGGCTGGAACCCTGGCTTGAGACACCCGCTCACTCACCAAGCATCACCATCGCCCGATCAGTCATCGTCCCGGAGCTGCGGTCGGTGGATTCAGGCTAAACAAGCGCTAGCCACAGGTCGGTCGACAACTTTCTTTGCTCTGTTCATGACTACGGGCTTGGCGATCGATCCGATCATCCTTGATCCGACCTTCCTCCGTCGGATGTTGCCCCTCAGGGACGGGTCCGCGTCGGATGCCACCGACGAGACTGCCACGCGCTTTTGTTAGTCATCGTGGATCCGCTCAACGCGCAGTGGAAGTCCGAAGGCGGGGGAAGCCGATAACGGACACTTACTGCGCGCCCATAATCACGCGCCCGGACTGAAAGGAAGACCATCCCCGACCGCCGGCACGGAGCGGCGGTGGTCGTCGGCGATCTGGGCACATGTTCTGGGCGGCCTTACCTATGTCCCAGCGAGCGCGGAGCGGCAGTTGTGCTTCGCGAGTCAACGGAGGCTTAGGTCTGGCCCCGGCACGCTCTCCAACGGGCAACTCCGGCTGTTCGGCGCAGCGATCGGTCAGGCAGGCGTTGTTGCCGTACAGCGATGCGGCTGCCAGGATCAAGAGGTGCCGGGCGGCGTCAAGCGAGTCCGGAGCGCTGCCGAAGTCCATGCTGCGGAACAGCGGTACATCGACTGGTGGTTCAAGATCCGCCTGCCGATCGCGGCCATCACTTGGTCGATTATTGGCTTGCCCATCCTTGCCTGGCACGCGTACTCGCACGGCTATTGGTGGCTTTGGTTCCTGACCGGCCTCATGCCGCTACTAGCGCTCTACGGGATCTGGGACTTGAAGCGCCTGGGGCCGCGTCCCCAGCGGCGAGCGCAGCACGAACCGGCGAAGAGGCGCGCCCCTGAACGCTAGGCCAACTAGTGCGAGTGCCCGTCCGCCACCACGCCCGTGTCGCACACCGCTTCGCGGACAGGGACCTCCAGTTGATAGTACCTGCGGCGGCGCGCACTGATCGAAGTCGTCACCGGCCGGGAAGGCCCGGAGTAGGGGCCTGCCGGCGCTCGGACTGCCGCCATGTCTTGGCGGGACCGAGATAAACGCCACTCGGGGCGACAAGACCTAGCGCTGAAGGCGGCGACGTGGTCACCCAAACTGTGGTCACATCCCCGCCAACTCGCTGGCCAAGCGGCGGAGGCGGGCGGCAGCCAGCGGTGGCGGTCTCGCCTCTCCCAGTCGCCGAAGCGAGCGCTTGACGAGCAGAGTCGTCTCCGCCATAGACGAACAGTCCCAGCACTCCCGTAGGTGGGCGGCGACTGTGACGCTGGAGGTGCCATGCACCTCGTCGTCGACCCAGACGTCGATGGACTTTCTGAGTCGGCGGTGCTGGCCCCGTGTCACGCTTCGGGAACCCCCAAGCTCACAAGCGTCATTCCCCGGGGAATGCCCGGATTCGAGATCGGGTTCCCCATGCGTGAGCGGATCACCGGCTCCCGGCGAGGGAGGCCAAGGCGACGCCTTTGGCCGATACGTCGTGCCCGAGATCGACGTCCTGCTCAGGGTGGCACGCACCCTGGTGCCCCGCCCCGCTGACGCCGAGGATCTGGTGCAGGACACCCTGATTCGGGCCTACCGGTCGATCGAGTCCTTCGACGGCAGCCATCCCCGGGCATGGCTGCTAACCATCATGCGCAACGCCCAGATCAACCGCACCCGCCGCCGCCGCCCCGAGCTTCTCGATGATCCCGACGCCGCACTTGAACAGTCGGACGAACAGGACGAGCACCGCCATTCTCCGGAGGCGGTCGTGGTAGGGGCCAGCTTTGACGCCGTGGTCGTCGACGCCCTCGACGCCCTTCCCGATCGCTTCCGGCAAGTGGTCGAGCTCATCGACGTGGACGGGCTGACCTACGCCGAGGCGGCCGAGGCCATCGGGGCGCCGGTCGGGACCGTGATGAGCCGGCTGCACCGGGCCCGGACCCGCATCAGGAACCGCCTGGCAGCTGCTGGGCTGGCACCGAGGAGCGGCACGCGATGAGAAACTGGATACGACGGCGACGTGCGGAACGGGAGGCCACCTGCGCCGAGGTGGCCCAGGTCCTGCAGAGCTACCTCGACGGCCATGTCGACGACCTCACCGCCCGTCGCGTCTCTCGCCATCTCGAGCATTGCCGCCGGTGCGGTCTGGAGGCCGAGACCTACCAGGCCATCAAGGATGCCCTGGCCAGGCGAGGCCGGGAGGTGGACGCCCAGACCCTGGAGCGACTCAGGGCCTTCGGTACCCGTTTGGCCGAGGAGGGCAGGGCGGGCGAGGCCGACTCGCCCGCCTGATGGAGCTGCTCCTGCCCCGCACCGACCGCGCAGTGGCCTTCCAGCTGGCGGTTGCGGTCGCAGTCCTGACGGGCGCCTTCGTCGTCTTCCGGCGGGACCGCGATGTGCGGCTCTTTGTGGTGGGCCTAGCGGTCATGGCGGGCGCCTGGTTCGCTCTGCGATCTCTCCACTGAAGGCGCAGGGGCCGGCGCGGCAAGGGCGTCGGATCCGCCCCGGACGCGACGCCGACCAGTCAGACCACGCAGCCAGCCTCGCTTCCCGTCACGACCCGAGCCGGTGACTGAGGGGTGGGTCCAATCCCCGGGAAGCCCTCGTGCCCGGGGCGAGTTCCAATCACATGAGCGAACGAGCCGACGCTGTGGTGATCGGCATGGGACCCGGAGGCGAGGACGTGGCCGGCCGCCTGGCCCAAGCCGGCCTCGACGTGATGGCGGCGGAGCGGGATCTGGTGGGCGGGGAGTGCCCCTATTGGGGCTGCGTCCCCTCCAAGATGGCGGTCCGGGTCGCCAACCTCCTGGCCGAGGCCCGCCGGGTGCCAGACATGGCAGGCGACGCCTCGGTCGCGGCCGATTGGGAGCCGGTTGCTCGACGCATCCGCGAGGAGGCCACCGACGACTGGGACGATCGTGTCGCCGTCGAGCGGTTCGAGGCCAAGGGTGGGCGCTTCATCCGAGGCGAAGGTCGAATCGTGGCGCCGGGCCGGGTGGTG